>SLMR01000256.1 GCA_007133445.1 Aquisalimonas sp.
CTGGCCATCGGCATTCAGCAGCAGGTGCGGTCGGCCGTAGCGGAGCAACCTGAACTGCAGGACACGCCCGCGTGGCTGATCCGCCAGGCCCTGGCGCTGTACACGCGCTCACCGGCCTATCTGGACGCCACCATTGCCCGGCGGCGGCGCATCAACCTGGATGGCAGCGACGCTGATGACATCACCGACGAGGCGGTCGCCTACGCCACCGAGCGTCGGGAAGAGCAGAAACAGCGCCGTGCCGAACGCCGCAAGCAGGCGCGGAAACCACAGAAACCGCGCAAGCCGTCCGCGGAGGAGCGCAAGCAACAGAAGCTGGAGGCCCTGGCGCGCAAGTTCAATTCCTGACACAGCACCTGAACATCAGGCAGCGCCGACGGTCCATAGGCAAGAGTTCCATGCTCGGCGATGCCCACGCCCCCGTTGCCAGCGCCGCCATCCCCTGACCCAAAACCGGTTGGCCCATGAAACAGTATCGCCCTCTGCTCATCGTCGTGCTGTTTGGCGCAGCCCTCGGTACCGCCATCTACTGGACTGCGGACGATGACCCCGGGCCGGCGGGCCGGGGCGAGGCGCGGGCGGTCCCCGTCGAGGCGGTGCCCGTGGAGCAGCGAAGCCTGGAGGAGCGCGCGCGCTTCAGCGGCTCCCTCGCGGCGGCCACCCGGGTCGGCGTGGCATCGCGGGTCACCGGGCGACTGGACCGGCTGCATGTGGATCTGGGCGACACTGTCGAACCCGGGGATCTGCTGGCCGAACTGGACGACGAAGAGTTCCGGCAGGATCTGGCCCAGGCCCGGGCGGAACTGCTGGTCGCCGAAGCGAGCGTCAACGAGGCCCGGGCCTCCCTCCAGGCCGCAGAGCGACGCCTGCGGCGCACCCGTGAGTTACGTGAACAGCGCGTCGCCTCCGAGGCGGAGCTCGAGGCGGCCGAGACGGAAGTCAGCGCCGAGCAGGCGCGCCTGGACCTGGCCCGGGCGCAGGTGAGCCAGCGCGAGGCGGCTGTACGTGCGGCGGAGATCCGCCTCGGGTACACGCGCATTCGCGCCGAACGCGACCCCGAGGCGGGCGTGCAGGTCGTGGCAGAGCGCCTGGCGGACCCGGGCACCGTCATCCAGGCCAACACGGTGCTGCTGACGCTAGTGGATCTGGACCCGCTGCGCGGGGTCGTATTCGTGACCGAACGGGACTATGCCCGCCTGTCCCGGGGCCAGGCCGTCAATCTGCGCACCGATGCTCACCCGGGCGAGACCTTCGAGGGGCGCATCGCCCGCCTGGCGCCGGTATTCCGGGAAGACTCCCGCCAGGCGCGGGTGGAGATCGAGATCCCGAACCCGGACCAACGCCTGCGCCCGGGCATGTTCGTGGACGCCCGCGTCATCACCGCCGACCGTGACGATGTCCGTGCCATCCCACTGGACGCCCTGCTTGAGCGAGACGGGCGGCGTGGCGTATTCGTGGCCCGGGAGGAAGACGACGGGCACCGGGCCCGCTTCGTCGAGGTGACCACCGGCATCCGCGACGGCGACTGGGTCGAGATCCGCGAACCGGACCTGGACGGTCATGTGGTCACCCTGGGGCGCCACCTCCTGAGCGACGGCACGCCCGTGCGCATGGCCGATGACCCGACCGAAGTCGCGGAGCACGCGCCTTGAGCCCTGCAGGATTCACGGTCCGGCGCCCGGTACTCACCATGATGGTCACCCTGATCGCGGTGACCATCGGGGTACTGGCGTTGATGCGCCTGCCCATCGACCTGCTGCCGGACATCACCTACCCCACCATCACGGTCACCACCACCTACGACAACGCCGGCCCCGAGGAAGTGGAGGAGCTGATCACCCGCCCGGTGGAGGAGGCGGTGGCGGCGGTGCCCGGCGTGGAGGAGATCAACTCCACGTCCACCGAGGGCAGCAGCAACGTTCGCATCGCCTTCGGCTGGGGCACGAATCTGGAGGAGGCGTCCAACGACATCCGCGACCGGCTGGACCGGATCGTCAACGACCTGCCGGAGGATGCCGACCGCCCGCGGGTGCGCAAGTTCGACGCCGCTGATACGCCGATCCTGCTGGTGGGCGTCGCCGGGGATCTGAACCCCATCGAGCTCCGGCAACTGGTGGATGACCGCATCCGCCCGCGGCTGGAGCGCCAGAGCGGCGTGGCCGCCGTGGATGTCTGGGGCGGGCTGGAGCGGGAGATCCGGGTGGAGGTGCAGCCGGAGCGGCTACAGGCCCTGGGCCTCGACCTGGAGGAGATCCGCAGCGCGCTGCGTGACGCCAACGTCATCGTCCCCGGCGGCGACATCATGCAGGGCCGCTTCGACATCCGCATCCGCACCCCGGGCGAGTTCCGCAGCACCGACGAGATCGGTGCCACCGTGATCGACGTGCGCGACGGCGCGCCCATTACCGTTGGGCAGATCGCGGAGGTGCGCGATACCCATCAGCGCATCACCCGGATCATCCGCATCAACGGCGAACCCGGCCTGCGACTGGCGGTCCGCAAACAGTCCGACGCCAACACCGTCGAGGTGGCCCGCAACGTCAACGCCGAGATCCAGCGCCTCGGCCGGGACTACCCGCAGCTGCAGGTCATCCCGGCGGTGGACAACGCCCAGTTCATCCAGCGCGCCATCGACAACGTCTCCCGCTCCATCCTCTACGGCGGCAGCCTGGCGGTGCTGGTGCTGCTGTTCTTCCTGCGCAACATTCCCTCGACCCTGGTGGCGGCCACCGCCATCCCGGTGTCGGTGATCACCACCTTCGCGCTGATCTACTTCGGCGGCTTCACCCTGAATCTCATGACCCTGGGCGGCCTGGCCCTGGGGGTCGGCCTGATGGTGGACAACGCCATCGTGGTGATCGAGAACATCACGCGGCGACGACGGGACCTGGGCGAGGGCCAGCAGGCAGCGGCCGTAGCCGGCACCAGCGACGTCAGCGCGGCCATCATCGCCAGCACGCTGACCACGCTGGCAATCTTTCTGCCCATGTTCTTCGCCCAGGAGCTGGCCGGGGCGCTGTTCCGGCAGCTGGCCTACGTGGTCGCGTTCGCACTGTTCTGCTCGCTGGTGGTCGCGCTGACGCTGGTGCCCATGCTCATGGCCCGCCCGGGCGTGGAGCGCGCGACCGCGCCCGCCCTGTTCGCGCCCCTGGCGCGGGGCGCCGGCAACCTGGTGGCCGCTCTGGAGCGAGGCTACCTGCGGCTGCTGGAATGGGTGCTGGGCAACCGGAGCGCGGTACTGCTGGCAACGGTGATCCTGTTCGTCGCTGCCCTGGCCATGGTGCCCCGGCTCGGCACCGAGTTCATGCCGGCCACCGACGACGGCCAGGTCCGGGTGAGCTTCGAGATGGAGCCCGGCACGCGCCTTGAGCTC
The DNA here is from genome assembly GCA_007133445.1 of Aquisalimonas sp. The sequence continues at coordinate 3,374 of SLMR01000256.1, forward strand.
ATCGACGAGCAGGTGCGCCGCGCCGAGGCCGTCATCAACGAGCACGTGCCCGAGCTGGAGAGCGCGGTGGTCAGCGTCGGCTCCTCCACCTTCCGCGCCAGTTCCCCGGCCCGCGCCGACATCCGCATGAGCCTGGTGCCTGCCGGCGAGCGCAGCCGCAGCAGTGAAGACATCGCCCAGGATCTGCGCCGGGAACTGGGCGAAACGCCGGGCGCCACCACCCGGGTACGGGCCAGCCAGAGCATGGTGTTCCGGCGACTGGGCACCGGTGACGACGAACAGCTCGCCATCGACATCCAGGGGTTCGATCTGGAGACCCTGGATGCCGTGGCCGCACAGGTGGCCGAGCGCCTGGAGGGCGTCCAGGGCATCACCGACGTCACCCTGGCCCGGGAGGACGGAACGCCCCAGGAGCTGGTGCGGGTGGACCGGGAGCGGGCCGCGGACCTGGGGCTGACCATGGGCCAGGTGGCGCGCGCTATCCAGACCGCGCTGGGCGGAAGCGTGACCGGGCAGTTCCGGGACGCCGGCAGCGAGCACCCCATCCGGGTACAGCTGCGCGACGCCCGCCAGATGAGCACCGAGGACCTGCTGGCGTTCACGATTCCCGGGCCGGATGGCAGCTCCATCGCCCTGCGCAATGTGATCGCACTGGAGACCGCCGAGGGACCGATACAGATCTTCCGCAAGGAACAGCAGCGGCTGAACACCGTCTCCGCCAACATCGCCGAACGGGATCTGGGGTCAGTGGTGGCCGACGCCCGGGAAGCACTGGCGGACATGCCCCTGCCGCGGGGCGTGGACGTGACCTTTGCCGGCGACTACGAAGAGCAGCAGGCGGCGTTTTCGGAACTGGGCCTTACCATGCTCCTGGCGGTCGCCCTGGTCTACATGGTGCTCGCCAGCCTGTACGAATCCTTCCGCGATCCACTGATCGTCATGGGTGCCGTGCCCATGGCCGCCATCGGCGTGGTCGGGCTGCTGCTTGCCACCGGCACGACCCTGAATGCCCAGTCGCTGATCGGCTGTATCATGCTGGTGGGCATCGCCGTGAACAACGCCATCCTGCTGGTGGACCAGAGCCGGCGACTGCGCACGGACGACGGCATGGCTGTGGGCGCGGCAGTACGTGAGGCCGCACGGCGGCGGCTGCGCCCGATTCTGATGACCTCGCTGACCACCATCCTGGCCCTGCTGCCGCTGGCACTGGGTCTGGGCGATGGCGGCGAAGCCCAGGCGCCGATGGCGCGGGCGGTGATCGGCGGGCTGTTCAGTTCCACGGCCATTGCCCTGTTGGTGATTCCCGTGCTCTACACCCTCTTCCACCGGGACCGCAGCTCATGACACGCAGCACCACCGCCCTCCTGGCCGCTTTGCTCGCCGCGGGCCTGGCGCTCCCCGTCGCCAGCGCCGGGACGCCCGGCGCCGCCGGGCTGGACCGGGTGGAGAGCCGACCCGTGGACCCGGACGCGCCGGGTGCTCCTGCGGAGGGTGATGCCCTGGACGCGGAGCCAGAGGCACGTGAGCCGCATCCGGCGGAGCTCGATCTGGAGCTGCCCATGGACTGGACCGGCCCGGAACCCCGCGACGACGTTC
>SLMR01000085.1 GCA_007133445.1 Aquisalimonas sp.
CAGATCCCGCTGGCGCCGTTCGCTGTCCCGCAACTCCTGGAGCACGGTCTGATAGTCGGTGACATCCTGGACGGTGCCGGCGATACGTCCAGACTGGCCCGCGCCGCGATCAGTCCGCCAGTAATTGACGGCCAGGTAACGCAACGAACCGTGATCCGGGTTGGTGCGCAACAGACGCACCTGGGAATCCTGCCCGCGGCGGGCGGTCTCCCAGCCGTCACGGAAGATGGACCGATCCTCCGGGTGCAGACGCTGCATGAGGGCGTCGATGCCGGGCACGGAACGCTCGTGATCGAAGCCAAGCAACCGGTAGAGTTCAGCGGACCAGTATACGGCGCCACTGTTCAGGTCCAGCTCCCAGTGGCCGAGCCGCGCGGTCCGTTCCGCCTCCTCCAGCCGCAGATTTGCCTCGCGCAGGCGCGCCTCGGCGGCCAGGCGCTCGCTCACATCCCTGGCGATAATGACGAATCGCGGCGGCGCATCGACCGGCTGCACGTACTGCAGGATGAGATCCACCGGCAGCCGGCTGCCGTCGATGCACCGGAGTTCGGCCTCCAGACGCACCGACGACTGCCCGCCCTCCAGCAGCGGTTGCAGTAACCGCCGGACATCCGCCTCGGAGAATCCGTGCAACAGCTCGTCGGTCCGCCGGCCCAGCAGTTCCTCCGGCGAAAGGCCGGTATGGACTTCAGTGCCACGGTTGGCATAGGTGACTACGAGTGTTTCAGCGTCAAGAATCAGGACGGCATCCAGCGTGGCATCCAGCGTTGCCCGAAACTGCTCCAGCTCGGACTGGGCCCGCCGCAGTGGCGTAACCTCCACCACATGCCCTTCCAGGAAACGCAGATTACCCTGGGCATCAAACACGCCCCGGCCCTGATCAAAGAGCCAGCGGGGCTCGCCCCCGGTCAGCGCCAGACGGAACTCCGTCTGGTAATCCCGCCCCTCGGAGAGCGCGGCCTGGACTTCCTCCCAGACGGCCTGTCTGTCATCGACATGGACGATATCGTCAAGCGAGAGTTTGCGGTCGTCCACAAAGGCTGAGGCCGGTTGTCCGGTCATCGCCTCCAGATCTCCGGCCAGAAAAGTGGCCGGCCACTCCGGGGTGTTGTCACACCGGTAGACCAGACCTCTTATAGTGCCGAGCAGGCGATCCAGATCTTCGCCGCTACTGGCGGTGACTTCACGCACCAACCCCAGAAGCGCCACGGCAACGACCACGGTGGCCACGGACCGGCCAAGGCGCACGGGCAGCCCGGTCCACTCCAGCAGGTGCTGTTCCGTGGGCAACCAGACCGGCAACCCGGGCACCGGCGCCCCGATGATCGGGATCAGCAGCCCATAGGCCACCATCGCCAGGGCGGCGACGCGCAGCCAGGGACGATGGGGCGCCAAGGGGGTGCGCCGGGAGGGCGAGTGGCTGACGCGCCACAGCGCCACGGCAGCCAGCATCGCAGCGGGAAAACCCAGAGCGTAGCGGGAAGCTGCCACGGCACCGGCCGCGACATCCGCGGCAACCACGGCCACGGCGCCCCACAGCAACAGGCAGGGACCGTAGACCACCAGGATGCCCGGTCGCCACCGTCCTGGCCGGTCCCTCAGCGTGCGCCGGCCGAACTCCATCAGCGCCAGGTAAGAGAGCACCATGATCACCGGCGACACGGCCTGCAGCCAAGGCGCCGGCTCCCGCATGATTTCCCAGGCGATGAACACGGCGAGCCCGTGCAACAACCCGAACGCCGCAAGCCACTGCAGGTGCGGCGCCAAAGGCAGGGCACCACCGTACCGGGGCAGGACCAGCGCCAGCACCCCCAGCGCCACGAACGCCACGCCCTGGATCTGATAGATCAACCCGAGATGTGCCTGCACCAGCTCGATCACTGGTCGCTCCCGTTATCCTGGCAGCAGTGACGCCCTGGCCGGGTCCTGGCCGGGGGAGATGAAATGCCGCAGCATTGCCTCTTCGACAGGAACGATACCAGAGTCACGTACCTCCACGGAGGCATGGGTCACACTGCGGAGACAGCCGAGGTCCCGGCAATTGACTTCTGCCCGGCCCCGCCTGCCATAATAAGTGAGAATTAGACTCAATCTAATATCTGGAGAGACTAATCCATGCGCCCATCTGCCCTGCTGGCCCTCTGCCTTGCCCTGGTGGTCACCCTGGCCCCTGCCCTGGCCGGCGCCAGCACCGACGACCGCCCGCGGATCGTGGTGACGTTCTCGATCCTGGCCGACCTGGCCAGCCAGGTGGCCGGTGACGATGCCCGCGTCACCTCGCTGACGCCGGTCGGCGCCGAAGTCCACGAGTGGGAGCTCACGGCGCGGAATTTCGCCGCCCTGGAGGATGCGGACATCGTCTTCTACAACGGCTACAACCTGGAGCAGTGGATGGGCCAGGTGCGGGCCACGGTCTCCGACGGCACGCCGATCATCCCGGTGGCGGAACGCAGCGGCCGGGACACCCTGCCCATCGTCACCGGCGACATGGAGGGCGACCCCGATCCGCACCTGTGGATGGATCCGCGCGCGGCCGCCGCCTATGCCCGCGTCATGGCGGACGCCATGGCGGATATCGCCCCGGACCACGCCGACGCATTCAGCGAACGCGCCGCCGCCGTGGAGTCGGAGCTCGAGGCGCTGCATGAGGAACTGGCCGAGATCCTGGCCTCCATCCCATCGGAGCAACGCACTCTGGTCACCAGCGAGGCGGCGTTCCTCTACTTCGCCGATGCCTTCGATTTCGAGCACATGGGCATCTGGGGCACCAACTCGGAAGAGGAAGGCACGCCACGGCAGATCGCCGCGGTCACCGACTACATCGTAGAACGCCAGCCCGCGGCACTGTTCTGGGAGAGCACCATCTCCGACCGCCACGTGCGCAGTGTTTCCGGGGACACCGGCGTGCCCTACCATGGCCCGCTGTACGTGGATTCACTGAGCGCCGCCGATGGCGATGCCGGTGATTACAAACGCATGATGCGCCATAACGCGCGCATGCTGGTCGACAAGCTGGCACCCTGACGCCATGAACCTGCGCGCCGTCCACAGCCGACACACTGATGACCGTCACGCCGTGGCCGTGCGCGGACTGACGGCGGCGTACGACGGTGCACCGGTGCTGGAGGACGTCAGCTTCCAGCTTGAGGCGGGCCAGTGGCATGCCATCATCGGCCCAAACGGCTCCGGCAAGACCACCCTGCTCAACCTGCTGGCCGGCTCGCTGACCCCGGTACATGGCAGCGTTGAACTCTTCGGCGATGAGCCCGACAGCTGCCGCCGCCACAGCCAGGTGGCCTACATGCCCCAGCACGAGAACCTGGAGTGGGATTTCCCCGTTTCCGTGTGGGATACCGTGATGACCGGACGCTACGGCCATATGCGCCAGGACCCGCTGGCGTGGCGTTATCTTCCACCGCGGTTCAGTCACCGCCGGCATCACGCCATCTGCAAGCAGGCGCTTGAAGAGGTGCGCATGGATCACCTGGCGCGCCGCCCCATCGGCCAGCTCTCCGGCGGCCAGAAGAAGCGCGTGCTGCTGGCCCGGATGCTCGCCCAGCAGGCCCCCCTGGTGCTGCTGGACGAGCCGCTGGTGGGGCTGGACAAGGACAGCCGGCGCCTGATCCTGGAGGTGCTCTGGCGCCAGCGGCAGCAGGGCCAGACCGTGGTCATGGTCACCCACGACCTGGTGAACACCCTGAAGTACGCCGACCAGGTGCTGCTGCTGAACCGCTCGCTGATCGGCATCGGCCCGCCGGCGGAGATGCTCGAGGATGACATGCTCGCCCGCACGGCGGCGGCCAACTGGCTGCAGCGCTCCCCGACCGCCGCCGCAGAGGATGCGCAGGCGCAATGACGGAGACACTGGAGGCCATCAGCCGGGCCATCGTCGAGTTCCTCGCGGGCGGGCTCATGGGCGTGATCAACCTCATGCCCGAGACCATCTCCGCGCCCTTCCAGTACGCGTTCATGCAACGGGCGCTGATCACCGCGGTGGTCGTCGGTGCCACCTGCGGCATGCTGTCGTGCTTCATCGTGCTCAAGCGCTGGTCACTGCTGGGGGATGCCATCTCCCACGCGGTACTGCCGGGGGTGGCCATTGCCTACCTGCTGGGCTGGCCGTTCTTCGTCGGCGCCTTCATCACCGGCGCGCTGACGTCGCTCGGCATCGGCGCCATCGAGCGCCACACCCGGCTGAAGGCCGACGCGGCCATGGGGGTGATGTTCACCGCGGCCTTCGCCATCGGGGTGGTCATCATCAGCCAGATCGCCACCAGCACCCATCTCATGCACATCCTGTTCGGCAACGTGCTCGGCGTTCAGCCGGTGGCGCTGCTGCTGACGCTGGTGGCCGGACTGATCGCCGTGATCACGGTGGTGGTGTGCTACAAGCCGTTCCTGCTCTACACCTTCGACCCGGTGCAGACCCGGGCGCTGGGATTCCACTCCGGGACGATCCACTACGGGCTGATCCTGCTGCTGACGCTCACCATCGTTGCCAGCCTGGAGACGGTGGGCATCATCCTGGTGGTGGCCATGCTGGCCACGCCCGGGGCCACGGCGCACCTGCTCACGGACCGGCTGCCGGTGATGCTCACCATCGCCATCGGCGTCGGCGTGGTGTCCGCCATCGTCGGGCTCTACATGGCGTACTACTTCAACTTCGCCTCGGGCGGCAGTATCGTCATCGTGGCCTCGCTGCTGTTCCTGCTGGCGCTGGTCTTCTCGCCGCGCCACGGCCTGCTGCGCCGCTGGTTCCGCAACGCGGCCATCCGGCGCGCCTGACGCCCCGGGATTACTGCCGTCGTCGGTCCAGCTTGGTCTCCAGCCGCTCCACCTTCTGGTGCAGCTCCTCGATCAGGTGCAGCATGCGCTCGCGCTCCTCGTGCGCCTTCTCCTCGGACTGCCGGTACTTGGCATCCGCCTCTTCCATGTGGCGCTCCTGCATAGTGTTGA
>SLMR01000082.1 GCA_007133445.1 Aquisalimonas sp.
CAGCGCATCAACGGGTGAGTGGTTGACGGTGCATCAAGATGCACCCTACGAACCCGTTTCCGGATCATCCTGTACCCACGGGGCCAGGTACTCCTCCAGATCGTCCGGGTCCACCGCATGCTCCGGTGTGAGCCGCCCGCGCACCGAGACCCCCGCCTCGTGCACCGTCTCCCGTGAGCCCGAAACCAGGTGGTGCCACCACGCCAGCCCGCGCCCTTCGGCGACACGGCGGTAGGCGCAGCTCTCCGGGAGCCACGGTGCCGTGCGGGCGAGTTCCGGCGTCATCTGCAGGCAGTCGGGCACGTACCGGCGCCGGTTGGGGTAGTCCCCGCACAGGCAGCTCTGGCAGTCCAGCAGCCGGCAGGCGATGCTGGTGGGGAAGACCTCGCCGGTGTCCTCGTCCTCGAGCTTGTGGGTGCAGCAGCGGCCGCAGCCGTCGCACAGCGACTCCCACTCCGCGTCGGTCATGGCCTCCAGCGGCTTGGTCTCCCAGAAGGGCGGCGATCCGGCGTGGCCCATGTCCACCTCAGGCGTTGAGAACCACGATGGCTCCGTTCAGGGTCACGGCGTAGCTCACCCAGAGCAGGTACGGCACCAGTAACAGGCCTGCGAGGCGCCGGATGCGCAGGAAGGCGATCAGGGTGGCCAGCAGGACGGTCCACAGCAGCAGGATGTCCACAAAGGCAGCAACGATGGCGTGCTGGGTGAAGAACAGCCAGGACCACAGCCCGTTCAGCGCCAGTTGGGCCAGGAACAGCCCCAGCGCCATCCAGGCTCCCGTCTCGTGCTGACGGCGTTCCCAGACCAGCCACGCCGCCACGCCCATGAGTGTATAGAGCACCGTCCACACCGGCGCGAACAGCCAGTCCGGCGGCGTCCAGGCGGGTTTGTCGAGCTGCGCGTACCACTCGCCCGGGTCCGTGACCATGGCGGCCAGGGTAGCCACGATGAAGCACAGGGACAGCCAGGCGAGCAGGGCGATCAGGGACAGTCGGGTCAACGGTCGGCTCTCTTCGTGGTCAGTGTTAGGCGTCGGCGGCGCACGGCGTTATAATTCCGCGCCCGTGGCCGGAGGCGCAAGGCGCCGCCGCCAGACCGCATTATGGTAACCCCCGGATGCAACGCATGAGCAACCTACCGAGCGCGGTGGCACAGCGCCGCACATTCGCCATCATCTCGCACCCGGATGCCGGCAAGACCACCGTCACCGAGAAGCTCCTGCTCTACGGCGGCGCCATCCAGATCGCCGGCACGGTCAAGGGGCGCAAGGCCTCGGCCCACGCCACCTCCGACTGGATGCAGATGGAACAGGAGCGTGGCATCTCCGTGACCTCGTCGGTGATGCAGTTCCCCTATCGTGACGCCACGGTGAACCTGCTGGATACCCCCGGCCACGCGGACTTCTCCGAGGATACCTACCGGGTGCTGACCGCCGTGGACTCGGCGCTGATGGTCATCGACGCCGCCAAGGGCGTGGAGGAGCGCACCATCAAGCTCATGGACGTCTGCCGGCTGCGCACCACCCCCATCATGACCTTCGTCAACAAGCTCGACCGCGAGGGGCGGGACCCCATGGAGCTGCTGGACGAAGTCGAGGACGTGCTGAACATCCGCTGCGCGCCCATCACCTGGCCAATCGGCATGGGCAAGGGCTTCAAGGGCGTCTATCACCTCTACAACCAGGCGATTCACCTGTTCAGCCCCACCCACGGCGGCAAGGTGCAGGAAGGCGAGGTGGTTCAGGGGCTGGACAACCCGCGCCTGGACGAGCTGTTCGGCGCCAGCGAGGCGGAGGCGCTGCGGGAGGAAATCGAACTCATCCGCGGCGCGAGCCACGAATTCGACAAGGACGCCTATCTGCGCGGCGAGCTCACGCCGGTGTTCTTCGGCTCGGCGATCAACAACTTCGGTATCCAGGAGTTGCTGGACGACTTTGTCAGCTACGCGCCGGCGCCCCAGCCGCGGGAGGCGGCCGAGCGGACCGTGGACCCCGCCGAGGAGAAGCTCACCGGGTTCGTGTTCAAGATCCAGGCGAACATGGACCCCAACCACCGCGATCGGGTCGCCTTCATGCGGGTCTGCTCCGGGCGCTTCCAGCGCGGGATGAAGGTCCGCCACGTGCGCCTGGGCAAGGACGTGAAGATCCCCAACGCCATCACCTTCATGGCCTCGGACCGGGAACACGCCGAGGACGCCTGGCCGGGTGACATCATCGGCCTGCACAACCACGGCACCATCCAGATCGGCGACACCTTCACCCAGGGCGAGTCGCTCAAGTTCACCGGCATTCCCAACTTCGCCCCGGAGCTCTTCCGCCGCGTGGTGCTCAAGGACCCCATGCGCATGAAGGCGCTGCAGAAGGGCATCGAGCAGCTCTGCGAGGAGGGTGCCTCGCAGCTGTTCCGGCCGCTGACCAACAATGATCTGATCGTCGGTGCCGTGGGCGTGCTGCAGTTCGACGTGGTGGCCCACCGCCTCAAGGCGGAGTACGGCGTGGATGCCCTGTTCGAGCCGGTGAACGTCACCACCGCCCGCTGGGTCACCGGCGAGGATCCGAAGAAGCTCGAGGAGTTCCGGCGCAAGGCGGCGGACAACCTCGCCGAGGACGTGGGTGGCAATCTCACCTATCTCGCGCCCACGCGGGTGAACCTGGACCTCACCCAGGAGCGCTGGCCGGACATCGCGTTTCACGCGACGCGGGAGCATTGAGGCGGCGGGGGGCGGTGCATCAAGATGCACCCTACGTCGCGGCGCCTGGGCGACGGCACCCGTAGGGTGCATCTTGATGCACCGTACCCGTCGCACCGCTACATCGTGATCAACCGCTCGAAAATGCGGAACCCGGCGATGTAGGTGCCCGCCGCCGAACCCAGGGTGGCGAACAGGAACACCAGCAGCGTGCGCGAGACCCGGTTGCGCCACCAGCCCTTCAGCGAGGCCACGTCCTCGCGCAGGCTGGCGAAATGGCCCACGTTGGGCTTGCGCATGGTCATCTCGATGGCCGCGGCCACGAAGCCGGCACCGATGGTGGGGTTCAGCGAGGTCAGCGGTGCCGCGAAGAAAGTGCCGATGATGGTCACCGGATGCGCCCACGCGAGCGTCGCGGCGGCGGCGGACAGCACGCCGTTGATCAGGAACCACTCGCCCACCAGCTGCGCGCCGAGCTGCGGGTTGCGGGTGAAGCCGATGACGAACCCCGTCAGGATCAGTGCCACCACGATCCAGGGAATCATGCGCGGCCAGCGCACCTTCCTGGGGATGGTATCCAGCTGCTCCCGTTCCCGGGTCACGTCGGCAGGCGGGGCCGACTCCAGGTGGCCGGCCAGCCCCTTCAGGTGCCCGGCGCCGATGACCACCAGCACGTTGCGGTATTGCCCGTCCCCGTTCTCCTCGCGCAGGCGCAGCGCCATGTAGGCATCGCGCTCGGCGATCAGCGGGGTATAGAGCCGCTCGGAGCGTTCGGCGAACTCGGCGAAGGTGGCTTCGAGCACGTCGCCTTCCTTGAGCTGCTCGATCTCCTCGGGGGTGACGTCCTGGCGGGTTACCAGGCTGGCCATCAGGCCCGAAATCAGGCCGAAGCGCTGCCACCAGGGGATGTTGTGGTAGACGCGCCGGAGCGTGGTGCCGATCTCGCGATCCACCAGCAGCACCGGCAGCCCGGCGGCTTTCGCCTCCTGCACGGCGGCGCGCATTTCCGCGCCGGGCTCGATGCCGGCCTGCTCGGCGACCCGCTGCTGGTACGCCCCCAGCGCCAGGCTCGCCGCCACCATGCCCGCCTTGCCCTCCCGGACCACCTGGAACAGGTCCATGCGCGCCATGCTGTCCGGCTGCATCAGGCTGTGGTAACGGGTGGAGCACAGTTCCACGGCCACCGCGTCGAACTCGCCGGAGCGGATGAGTTCCGTCACTTCCTCGGCGCTGGCGCGGGAGACGTGCGCGGTGCCGAGTAGCGTGTAGCGGCTGTCACCGGCGGTGATCTCGCGGCGAGGTCCGCCGGCCTGGGGTGGTGGCGCCATGGATCCTTCCCGAGCGGGTTGCGGCCTGATGGAGCGGGGATTATCCACGATCCCGCCGCGGCAACCAAGGGAGACGCCGGGAGGCGACAGGAGCTGCGTGTCGGGGTAGGCTCATGGGCCTGACTCCACCAGCCGGAAGGGCGATCCATGCTGGCACGACTGCGCCGCTGGCGGCGCGCACGCATCCTCGAGCGCGAAGGCATTGATGCCGCGCTCTGGCAGGACCTGATGGACGGCCTGCCCGTGTTCACCGGGCTCGACGCCACCGAGCGGGAGCGGCTGCGCGAGATGGCGGCGCTGTTCCTGCACGAGAAACAGCTGGAGCCGCTGGACGGCCTGGAACTGGATCAGGCCATGCGCGCCGGGCTGGCGGCGCTGGCGTGCCTGCCGATTCTGAATATCGGTCTGGACGCCTATCGCGGCTGGCACACCATCCTGGTCTACCCGGGTGGCTTCGTGGCGCGGCACGCCTATACGGACGAGGCCGGGCTGGCCCACGAGGAGGTCAGCCCGCTGGCGGGGGAAGCCTGGGAGGGTGGGCCGTTGGTACTGTCCTGGGATGACGTGGAGCGCTCCCTGGATCTGGACGGCTACAACGTGGTCATTCACGAGTTCTGCCACAAGCTGGACATGGCCAATGGCGATGCCAACGGCCATCCACCGCTACCGGCTGGTATGCCCCTGAAGGCCTGGACGGCGGCGTTCAGCGAGGCGTACGAGGCCTTGTGCGCGGACCTGGAGGCGGGTCGGGAGACGGCGCTGGACCCCTACGCGGCGGAGGCGCCGGGCGAGTTCTTCTCGGTGGCCTGCGAGGCGTTCTTCGAGCAGCCGGCTGACCTGCAGGCCCGGTTGCCCGCGGTCTACGAACAGCTGCGCCAGTACTTCCGGCAGGACCCGGTGCGGCGGCTGCCTGCAGCCTGAGACCTGACAATGCCTCCG
>SLMR01000031.1 GCA_007133445.1 Aquisalimonas sp.
ACGGCCCCGGGTGGGGCGTGGAGAACGGGTCAAATGATAGCGGGGCGGCCGGCGGACGCAACAAAAAACGATCCGTCAACGCGGCGGCGCGTCGGGAAGCAGCCGCTCCACAACGCGGGTGTGGGTGCGCAGGCGTTCAGCCGGACCAACCGAGGTGGGTCAGTGATGGATGCAGCGGCGTTACAGGCCTGGTTCCGCTCCCCCTCCGGGCGCATGGTGGCCGAGGCGGAGCGCGAGGCGGTGGGTCGGTTGTTGAACGACTGTCGCCCCGGTTTTCTGGTGCAGCTTGGCGGTCACGGGGATAACACCGCGCTGCCCGTGCCCGGTGCCATTCGCCAGTGGCTGGTGGAGCGTGACGGCTCCGTGGCGCCGCATGTGCGGGCCTGGTACGACGACCTGCCGTTTCGCAGCGAGAGCGTCGATACCCTGGTCATTGTCCATCTGCTGGAATTTGAGCATGATCCACACGGGATTCTGCGCGAAGCGGAACGGGTGCTGGCGCCGGAAGGTCACTTGATCATCCTGGCCTTCAACCCCATCAGTCTGTGGGGTGTGGGGCGTATGGTGGGCCCGCTTAAGGGCAATCGGCCGCCCTGGTGCGGGCACTACTACACCGCACTGCGGCTGCGCGACTGGTGTCGTTTGCTGGGCCTGGAGCACCGACAGCACGAGCGGCTCATGTTCCGGCCGCCGATCCAGGCGCCGCGGCTACAGGAGCGGTTGCGGGGGCTCGAGCGCGTCGGGTACCGATGCTGGCCGTTCTTCGGTGGTGTCAATGCCCAGGTGAGCCGCAAGCGCGTGGCCCGGGCCATCCCGATGGCCGCATTGCTACGCCGCCGTGAGGCATTGGCCGAGGGCCAGCCCGTGCCGGCGCACGCGTGCCGGGAGGGGAATCAACACGATTTCGGAAGCAGGCATGAAGACAGTGGAGATCTACAGCGATGGCGCTTGCCGCGGCAACCCGGGCCCGGGTGGCTGGGGCACGTTGCTTCGTTGGAATGGCAGGGAAAAGGCCCTGTACGGGGGCGAGCCGGAGACGACCAACAACCGCATGGAGTTGATGGCGGCGATTCGCGGCCTGGAGACGCTGAAGCAGCCGTGCCGCGTGATCCTGACCACGGATTCGGAGTACCTGCGCAAGGGCATCACCGAGTGGCTGCCGAACTGGAAGCAGCGCGGCTGGAAGACTGCCAACCGGAAGCCGGTCAAGAACGTGGACCTGTGGCAGGCCCTGGACGCCGCGGTCCAGCGCCATGAGGTGGACTGGCGCTGGGTGAAGGGCCACAGCGGCCACGCCGACAACGAAACCGCCGACCAACTCGCCAACCAGGGCATCGACGAAATGCTGGCCCGGCGCTGAAGCGCCCGGGGCCGCAATCGAGACAGACACGGGATTGACCATGCGACAGATCGTGCTCGACACGGAAACCACCGGCCTCGAGACCGCCCAGGGGCATCGCATCATCGAGATCGGTGCCCTGGAGCTTGATGGCCGGCGGAAGACAGGCCGGACCTACCACATCTACCTCAACCCCGACCGTGAGGTGGATGCCGGAGCCGTGGAGATCCACGGTATTACCAACGAGTTCCTCGCCGACAAGCCACGGTTCGCGGACATTGCCGACGAATTCTTCGAATTCATCGGCGGCGCCGACCTGGTGATTCACAACGCCCCATTCGACGTGGGCTTCATCGACCACGAGTTCGCGCTGCTTGAGCGCGGCCTGCCGAGGGTGCAGGAGTGCTGCAGCATTACTGATACGCTGGTGATGGCCCGGCAGATGCACCCGGGCCAGCGCAACACCCTGGATGCGCTGTGCAAACGCTACGAAGTCGACAACTCCCAGCGTGATCTCCACGGCGCGCTCCTGGACGCGGAGATCCTGGCCGACCTGTACCTGACCATGACCGGCGGGCAGGTCACGCTCCTGCTGGACGCCGAAGAGGAAGAATCCGCCAGCGCAGGAACCCGCTACGCGCCGCGGCCCGTCAGTGCTGATCGGCCGGCCCTGCGGGTGGTGCCTGCCACCACGCAGGAGAGCGAGGCCCACGAGGCGTGGCTGGAACGCCTGGACAAGGCCGCGGGCGGTCAGTGTGTATGGCGCCGTGGCGAAGGTGTGGACGCATGACGGCCATCAGCCTCGATCTGGACGAGACCCTGTGGCGACTGGACGGCGTGCTGGAGCGCGCCGAGGCGGAGACCGGCGCCTTCCTGAGAGAACACTATCCCGCGATTGCCGATGCCTACCCACCCGAGCGCATGCGCGCCCTGCGGGACCAGCTGGCGCGGAACCACGCCGAGCTGCGCCACAACGTCACCGCCCTGCGGATCCGCACATTCGAGCAGGCCGCGCGGGACGTCGGAGCGCCGCTGCGCGCCGCCGAAGAGGCCTTTGAGGTGTTCATCGACGCCCGCCATCGAGTAGAACTGTATCCCGACGCGCTGCCGGTGCTGGAAGGCCTCTACCGGGAATTCCCGCTGGTGGCCCTGACCAACGGCAATGCCGATGTGCACCGCCTGGCGCTGGGCCACTATTTCGTGGCCGCTTATTCCGCCGTGCACGTCGGCGCCGCCAAACCCAGTCGGCCCATGTTCGAGGCTGCCGCCCGCGGCAGCGGCGTACCCATGGAGCGCCTGATCCACGTGGGCGATGACCCGGAGACCGACGTCACCGGCGCTGCCCGTCACGGCCTGCGCGCCGTCTGGCTCAACCGCACCGGCGCCCCCTGGCCCGACGACCTGCCGAAGGTGGGCTACGAGGAGATCCGCGCCCTGGACGAACTTCCCGACCTCGTTAGACGCTGATCCCCGGCCGAACGTAGGGTGCATCTCGATGCACCGAAGAGTTACCGACCGAACGACCCCGCACACCGGAGCCCGCCATGCCCGCAACACCCGCATTCGGCATCATCGTCATTGGCGACGAAATTCTCTCCGGCAAGCGCCGCGACGGTCACATGCCCAAGGTCATCGAGCTCCTTGCCGCACGCGGCCTGGAACTCACCTGGGCCGAATTCCTCGGCGACTCACCGGAGCGCCTGACCAGGACCCTCTGTGACTCCATGTCCGGTACCGACATCGTGTTCAGTTTCGGCGGCATCGGCGCCACACCGGATGATCGCACCCGGCAGTGCGCCGCCGCCGCGGCGGGTGTGGACCTCGAGCCACACCCGGACGGTCTTGAGGAACTCCGCGCCAACTTCGGCGCCGACATCACGCCCCGGCGCCAGCGTATGGTGGAGTTCCCCCGTGGGAGCGTGATCATTCCGAACCCGGTGAACCGCATCCCGGGCTTCAGCGTGGGCAACCACCACTTCGTGCCGGGGTTTCCGAACATGGCATGGCCCATGATCGAGTGGGTTCTTGACCACCACTACTCCCATCTGCACGCAAGCGGCCAGAACAAGGAGCGCGCACTCACCGTGCGCGGCCTGCGCGAAAGCCACGCCATCCCGATCCTCGAGGAGTTCACCGACCGCTATCCGGATGTGCGGCTATCCTGCCTACCCCGCTGGTGTCCGCCAGACTTCGAACTGGAGCTGGGCGTGCGCGGCCCGAATGCACGGGTGGATGCCGTGATCACCGCCTTGGGCGAGCGGTTGCAGGAGCAGGGCGTCGACTGGGAAGAGAAAGCCCTGACCGAGCCGGGCGCCGGGGATTAGTCCTGCCGCACTGTCGTTGTGGCCGGCCGCCGAGTTCGGCTATACTTCGCGCCGCCAACCAGATAGCCGGTGTAGCTCAGTCGGTAGAGCAACTGATTCGTAATCAGTAGGTCGGCGGTTCGATTCCGTCCACCGGCACCATAAAAACAACAGGTTGCGACTTCCTCTGTCGCTTCTTGCAGGGTCTGGTTACGGAAAGGTCACGGTTCAGGCGCCGGCCTGCATCAGCCTGACTTCTTGGTATGGCGTGTCATAGGGTAGAGTCCATGCGGCGATCACGCTCGCCGGAATGACGACCCCCGTTTGAACGCTTACCTTGAGCGCGCAACCGAATAACGGGCTGACGTGCACGGGCCAACCTTCCGTACTTCCGTTCCTCGCCAGCGCCCAACGCCCCGCCTGCTCACCCGGATAACACAGCTGCTCCTTCCATCATCAATGCATGCCTCTCCTCGCCCCAGTCCTGTTGTGTTACCTTCCGGCTGTCTGCTCCATCCCAAACCTTCCATTTGACTATCTCAGGAGTGCTAGATGGCTTCGATGCACCGTATCGGAAAAGAGGCAGGAAAGGTCGCAATAGATGATACACAGTCTAGGTTCCTCTGTTGGGACTCTGCAGATTCCGTCTACATCTACGACTCCGAAACTCGTACCGAACTTCCCATAGAAACGCATAATGCCCCAATACAAACAGTATCCACGGTAGGCCATAATGACATCGCATTCCTCACGATTTGCACCGAGGGTCTAATCTGCAGTTACACGTACGGGGGGCGTCTGCTTGCAAGCATACAACCCTACGACAGCGATTGGGTTTATTTTCAAGTAATAGACGGGCACCTCGCGTTGCTTACGTCCTCCTACGGTGAAACCGTCCTGCTTCGTCCGCGCTCTGGAGAAATCGTTCACCGTCTTGACGAAAATCCCAAGGACAAAAAAATATTAAGTGCTACAGCTCGGAGCTTCCCTGGGTTGCTTTCCTTGCAAAGAAAGAGGTGCGAGTCTATGAGCGTTCTGACACCCCAACTATTACTCTTAAAGGAGAAGAGATACTTCCAGATAAGCTGTGGTTCGTCGGAGATTTAGGTGTTGTTGCGTCGTATAAAAACAGACAGAACAACAATGTGCGCATCACTTGGTATGGATCGAGCGGAACCCCTCTCAAGTCCTTTAATGATTCGATAGATTGGCCGCATGGCTTTTCTCATACGTCAGGTGGTGTCTTTCTTGTTTCGAAATCAAGCCCAAATGGTGTGCTCGCTTTCAACAAGAAAGGAAAAAAGATCGGG
>SLMR01000102.1 GCA_007133445.1 Aquisalimonas sp.
CCCACGCGCTTGATCACGTGCAGCAGATCGCGATTCGCCGCGATATAGGCATTGCTGAAGTTGAGCGGCATGAGCAGGTCCAGGTAGAACTCGAACCCCACCTGCGCCAGCCCCTGGTAGAGGTTGACCGCATGCCCCTCCAGCTGCGCGTCGAGCTCGGAGAAGGTGCTGACCGGGATCAGGCCACCGATGCGCTCCGGGTAGCGGATGGCGTACTTCAGCGCCACCACGCCGCCAAAGGAGATCCCCAGCACATAGGGCCGCTCGATGCCGAGATGCGCATGGAGCGCAGCCAGCATGGTGGCGTGATCGTCGAAATCCGCCCCCAGAACCGGCTTTGACGACGCCCCCTGGCCCACCATGTCGTAGGTCAGCACGCGGCAGCCGCGGGCCGGCAACTGCTCGAAATAGGGCGCCCAGTGGCTGGTACGCATGGACAGGCCATTGATGATGGTGAGCACGGGGTCGCCTTCACGGCCGTGCAGTTCGTAGTAGAGGGATTGGCCCTCTTGCTCGAACACCGGCATCAGGCACCTCCGCCCTGGATGTTCGCGCCCGGTTCCTGCCCCAGCGTTGCCAGGAGTTCGGCGAACGAGGCCTCCACGCGTTCGCGCTGATCCTCGACGATACGCTCGCGCTCATCCCGGGACAGCCCGCCGTCCAGTTCCTTGAGCATGCGGATCTGCGTCTGGATCTGGCGACCGTTCTCGTCCTCGATGGCCTTCAGGGCACTGAGGAAGGCGTCACCCTCCAGATCCATGGACGGGGGCAGCAGCGGCAGAAAACGGATCACGGACATGAACGCGTGGCTGAGCGCCATGTAGCTGTAGAAACGCTCGTCCACCTCGAAGAACCCGGGCAGATAGCGCGCCGCCTCGGTGCGCGACCAGAGGCTCATGCTGAGCGTCCCCGCCTCCATGTAGATCAGCGGCTGGGAGGACCACCGCGTGGCACGCCCAAGGAGCGTGGACAGCTCCAGCTCACGGTAGTACTGGCCATGCAGGAAGCGGTACGGCAGCCACTCGACCGGCTGCCACTCCAGTTTCGCCAGCACCGAGGCGTTCAGCCCCTTCACCGCCTGGAGATAGAGTGCGATGCGGGTCTGATCCTCGGCGTCCGGGGGGCCGTGGCGGAGCTGCCGCCGAACCCGGCGCTGCACTTCCTCGAGCGACTCGGTCATTCCTCTGCCTCGTTGCCGACACGGTTGTTGCCGGCAGTCTAACGGATCGGCGTCGGCCCGCCCATGACCGGCAGTGGATGCACTTCGACGATGCACCTCGTATGCTGAAGGCAGGCGAACAATAACAGGGGCGGTATTCCATGTCCGTGAGCGCCGAACGCCGCAAGTCCGAGTTGCTGCAGACAGTCGAACAACGCGTCACCGAGCGCTGCCCCCCCGACCAGCAAGACAACATCCGTGCCTACGCGGTGCGCTTCTTTGCCCGGGTTGCCGCCGACGATCTGATCACCCGCGAGCCGGCCGACCTCTATGGCGCGGTTCTGTCCCACTGGCATCTGGCCCGCCGTCGACGACAGGATCAGCATCGCGTCCACGTGTTCAACCCGGAGCCCGAGCACCACGGTTGGGAGTCGACCCATACCATCGTGCAGATCATCTGTCCCGACCGGCCGTTCCTGGTGGATTCCGTGGCGATGGCGCTCAATCGTCTCGGGCTGACGGTGCACCTGATCATCCACCCCATCATCACGCTGCAGCGCGACGACCTGGGTGAGATCCGGACCGTGGCCCCGGACGCCGGGGGTCAGATAGAAGCCTGCATGCACTTCGAGGTGGATCGCCAGAGCTCCCCTGAGCGGCTCGAGGCGGTGGAAAAGGAAGTGCTCCATGTTCTGGACAACGTGGATCTGGTGGTGGCGGACTGGGCGCCCATGCACCAGCGCATGCAGGAGGCGCGGGAACAGCTGGACTCCTCTGCGCCACCGGGCCCGGACCGCGACGAGCGCATCGCCTTCCTGGACTGGCTGAGCAGCGACCACTTCACCTTCCTCGGTTATCGCTGTTACGACCTGGTAACCCGTGACGGCCAGGACGCCCTGACGCCGGTCAAGGGCTCCGGTCTGGGCATTCTCCGCCGGCTCAGCAGCAAGGGCCCGTCGGACAGTTTCAACGCCCTGCCTGAGGCGGTGCGGGCCCTGGCGCGGGATCCGGAGCTGCTGATCCTGACCAAGTCCACCCATCGCGCCACGGTGCACCGACCGGGCTACATGGACTACGTCGGGGTCAAGCGCCTGGACGACCAGGGCCGGGTCATCGGTGAGCATCGCTTCCTCGGCCTCTACACCTCCGCGGCCTACAACCGCAACCCGCGGGCCATTCCACTGCTTCGCCGCAAGATCGAGACGGTGCTGGAGCAGGCAGATCTGCCCCATCCCGGACATGCCAGCAAGGCACTGATCAACATCCTGGAAACCTTCCCGCGGGATGAACTCTTCCAGATCCAGCCGGAACGGCTCTACGAGATCGCCATGGGCATCCTGCAGCTGCAGGAGCGCCAGCGGGTACGGCTGTTCGTGCGCGAGGACACCTACCGCAGGTTCGTCTCGTGCCTGGTGTTCGTGCCCCGGGACCGCTACAACACCGACGTGCGCCAGCGCATGCAGTCCCTGCTGGAGGATGCCTACGACGCCGCTCACTGCGAATTCACGGTGAACCTCTCGGAGTCGGTGCTGGCGCGCATCCATTTCATCATCCACGTGAGCCCCGGTGCCTCCCTGGAGGTCGACACGGCGGAACTGGAGCGCCGCCTGGCCGAAACCGTCCGCGCCTGGACCGACGATCTCCACGACGCGCTCCGGGACTACTGCGGCGAAGCCCGCGGCAACCTGCTGTTCGAGCGCTACGGCAACAGTTTCAGCGCCGCGTACCGGGAGGACACCTCCGCCCGGGTGGCTGCCCACGACATCGAGCGCCTGCAGGAGCTGGACGCCACCAACAATCTCAACATCGTCCTCTACCGGCCACTGGAGGCGCCCGAGGACACGCTGCGCCTGCGCCTCTACCACGGCGGCGCCAGCATTACGCTCTCCGATGCCCTGCCGGTGCTGGAGAACATGGGCGTGCGGGTACTGGACGAGCGCCCGTACCTGGTGCAGCCGGAGGGCAAGGCGCTCACGGAAGCGTGGATCCACGATTTCGGCCTGCGCCATCCGGGCGGCGATCTGGACGTGGAACATCTGCGGGACAATGTCGAACAGGCGTTCGCCGCCGTCTGGTACCGGCTGGCCGAGGACGACGGCTTCAATCGACTGCTCCTGGCTGCACGCCTGAGCTGGGACGAGATCGTCATCCTTCGCGCCTACAGCCGCTACCTGCGCCAGGCCGGCACGCCTTACAGCCAGGCGTACATGGAAGAGACGCTCGCCAACAACGCCCGGATCGCCCGCCTGCTCATCCGGCTGTTCCACAACCGCTTCGATCCCGAGCGCTGCGACGCCAAGCGCGCCCGGCGCCTGGCCGAGCAGATCGAACGCGCCCTGGCGGACGTGCCCAGCCTGGACGAGGACCGTATGTTGCGTCGGCTGCTGGCGGCCATCCAGGCCACCGTGCGCACCAACGCCTACCAGCGTGACGCCACTGGCGAACGCCGGCCGGCACTGAGCTTCAAGATGATCCCCGCGGAAATCCCGGAGATGCCACGGCCCTGGCCCGCCTTCGAGATCTACGTCTATTCACCACGCACCGAGGGCGTTCACCTTCGCGGCGGCAAAGTCGCCCGCGGCGGGCTGCGCTGGTCCGAACGCAAGGAGGACTTCCGCACCGAAGTGCTGGGCCTGATGAAGGCCCAGATGGTGAAGAACGCGGTGATCGTGCCCGTGGGCGCCAAGGGCGGCTTTGTCGCCAAGCAACTGCCCGAGGAGCGCGATGCTCAGCCTGCCGAGGTGCAAGCCTGCTACCGGCTGTTCATCAGTGCGCTGCTGGACATTACCGACAACTACGTGGGCGACGCCATCGAACCGCCGCCCGCCGTGGTCCGCCATGATGACGACGACCCCTACCTGGTGGTGGCGGCAGACAAGGGCACTGCCACCTTCTCGGACACCGCCAACGCCATCGCCGCGGAGTACGGCTTCTGGCTGCAGGACGCCTTCGCCTCCGGCGGCTCCAACGGTTACGACCACAAGAAGATGGGCATCACCGCCCGCGGCGCCTGGGTCGCGGTGATGCGTCATTTCCGGGAACTCGGCCAGGACATCCAGAACGAACCCTTCACGGTGGCCGGCGTGGGCGACATGTCCGGCGACGTCTTCGGTAACGGCATGCTGCTTTCGGAACACATCCGCCTGGTGGCGGCCTTCGATCACCGCCACATCTTCATTGACCCGGACCCGGATGCGGCGAGCAGTTACGCCGAACGCCAGCGCCTGTTCCGCAAGGCCCGCTCCAGCTGGGACGACTACGACCGCAAGCTCATCTCCCGGGGCGGAGGCATCTTCCCGCGCTCCGCCAAGGCCATCGAACTCAGCCCCGAGGCACGGCGGGCCCTGGACATCGAAGCGCGGCAGCTCACCCCGAACGAGCTCATGCACGCGATCCTGCAGGCGCCGGTGGACCTCTTCTGGAACGGCGGCATCGGCACTTACATCAAGGCCGCCGGCGAAACCCACCTGGAGGTGGGGGACCGCGCCAATGACGCCATTCGCGTCGACGCCGCCGAACTGCGCTGCCGCGTGGTGGGTGAGGGCGGCAATCTGGGCGTCACCCAGCGAGGGCGCATCGAGTTCGCCCGCCGCGGCGGCCTGATCAACACCGACGCCATCGACAACGCCGGCGGGGTCAGCTGCTCCGACCACGAGGTCAACATCAAGATCCTGCTCAACGAGGAGATGGAGCGCGGCGACCTCACGGCCAAGCAGCGCAACCACCTGCTGGCCGACATGGCCGACGAGGTGGCGCAACTGGTGCTGGAAGACAACTACCGCCAGACGGA
>SLMR01000006.1 GCA_007133445.1 Aquisalimonas sp.
CGCGACGTTTCCGACAACTTCAGCTTCTACTACACCCCGCGCGGCCGCCCCGACCCGCTCTGGCAGGCCTACGACCCGGACCCGGAGCTGGACGAGATCGCCGAGCGCCTGCAGCGCCGCGACTATTCCACCAGCGACGAACGCCAGGACATGATGGCTCGCGGCATGGAACTGGCCATGAAGGACTCGGCCCGCATCTGGCTGGTGGATCAGACCAATGTCATCCCGCGCTCCGCCGACGTGGAACTGGCAGCCGACCTGGCCGGGGGCATCGCCGGGTCGCGCCTGTGGCCGTACACGCTGCGTTTCCGGGACCGTGTCGGCGGTCGTGTCGTTTTCGCCGCACCCAGCCTGCTCACCGAGCCCTGGAACCCGGTGGCCGGCAGCAACTGGCTGTTCGATTCCATGATCTACCGCTCCCTCGGCGACAGCGCCGTGCTGCCGGATCCGTTCACCGGCCTCTACTGGCCCCAGCGCATCGCCGGGGCCGAGGTCACGGTGAAGGACGGGGTTCCGGTGGAGCGCACCCACGACTGGCTGACGCTCGAGCGCCAGGAGGAGATCCAGGTCCCTGAGGACACCTGGATCGACTGGGACGGCGAGCGCGGCCGCTTCATCACCGTGGGCGAGAAGCATCCGGACGGCGTCACCGCCCGCACCCGCACCCGCGTTCGCTACGAGGACGGCTATCTGGAGCGGCGCTGGCACGATGGCTCACAGGTTTCCGTCGCCGACATCGTGCTGCCCTGGATCCTGAACTTCGCCCGCGCCGACGAGAACAGCAGCCTGTTCGATCCAAGTCACGTGCCGTCCTTCGAAGTGTTCCAGCGCCACTTCCGTGGCTGGCGCATCGTCTCCACCGACCCGCTCGAGATCGAGGTCTACAGCGATCAGATCTACCCGGACGCCGAGACCATTGTCGCCCAGCGCACCCCATCCGCCCAGCCCTGGCACACCCTGTCCCTGGGCATTCTCGCCGAGCGCAGTGGCGAACTGGCGTTCTCCTCGGACAAGGCCGACCGCATGGAAGTGGACTGGATGAGCATGATCTCCGGCCCGAGCCTCAACGTGCTCAACCGCCGGCTGCAGACGGCCCGGGAGACGGACTTCGTGCCCTATGCCCAGGTGCTGGGCGACTTCCTGCGCGATGACGAGCCGCGCCAGCGCTACGAGGCGGTGAGCGAGTGGTACGACCAGCGCAACCACTTCTGGGTGGGGGATGGCCCCTTTTACCTCCACGCCGTGTATCCGGTGGAGCGCACCGTGGTCCTGCGCCGGTTCGAGGACTTCCCGGACCGGTCGGACAAGTGGCTGCGGTTCACCCGCCCGCGCATTCCGGAGGTCACCCTGGACGGGCCCATGATGGTGCGTGCCGGCGACGAGGCCCGCTTCCGCATGGAGGTGACCTTCGAAGGCGAACCCTACGACCCGGACGAGATCGAGGAGGTCCAGTTCCTGCTCTTCGACGGCCAGGGCAACCTCAAGCGCCGCGGCACGGCGGAAGCCGGCGAGGATGGGCGCTGGGAAGTGGAGCTGAGTGAGGACGAAGTCTCAGATCTGGGTGTTGGTGCGAACAGCCTGGAGGTGGCGGTCACGTCATCCCGGGTCGCATTGCCGGCGTTCGCCTCCCATGCCTTCGCCACCGTGCCCATGGGCACCGCGACGCTGGAGGACGATTAGTGACCGAAGCGGCCAGTACGACAGCGGCCCGTACCGGCTGGCTCCGGGATCTGCGCCGCATCGGCGTGTTCACCGGCAAGCGGCTGATTGCCCTGCTGCTGACGGTGCTGGTGGGCGTCTACCTCACCATCTTCATCGCCAACATGGGCGGTGAAGTGGACGACCTGCGGATGATCCAGATCCGCTCCAACGTCTCCGAGCAGGTGCGCGCCGACCCCGCCTTCTTCGACATGCCCTCTGAGGAGCGCAACGAACTCATCGAACGTCAGGTGCAGCGGGAGGTGGAGCGCCGCCGGCTGGACGAGCCGTTCATCCTGCGCAGCTTTGATTACCTGCAGCAGGCCATGGTGCTCGATCTCGGTCGGGCCGAGGAGATGCACAGCGACCGTGGCTCCCGGGAGGTTTACAGGATCATCGTCGAGCGCCTGCCGGCCACGCTGCTGCTCTTCGGCACCGCCAACCTGCTGGTGTTCTTCGTCTCCGTGTGGGCGGCGCTGCGGCTGTCGCGAAGGTACGGCAGCGCCACGGACCGCTCGGTGATTGCGCTGGCGCCCAGTTCCGCCGCGCCGGGGTGGTTCTACGGCATCTTCCTGATCCTCATCTTCGCGTTCCTGATCCCGGTGCTGCCGCCGGGCGGTATGGTGGACATACCCCCGCCGGAGAGCCGATGGGAGTACGCATTGAGCGTCATGCGCCACATGGTGCTGCCGGTGGTGGCCATGTTCGTGTCATCCATCTTCATCTCCATCTACTCGTGGCGGACCTTCTTCCTGATCCACTCCAGCGAGGATTACGTGGAGATGGCGCGGGCCAAGGGTCTGCCGGCAGGGCTGATCGAGCGGCGCTACATCCTGCGGCCGACGCTCTCGCCGATCATCACCAGCTTTGCGCTGATGCTCATCGGCCTGTGGAGCGGCGCCATCATCCTCGAGCAGGTATTCAACTGGCCCGGTCTGGGCACCCTGCTGTTCCAGGCCATCGGCTACCGCGATACACCGGTGATCATCGGCTCGGTGGTGATCTTCGCCTACCTCCTGGCAGTGACGGTGTTCCTGCTCGACATCTTCTACGCCATTCTCGATCCGCGGGTGCGGGTGGGCATCGAGGGGGATAATCGATGAGGCGCTGGCTGGACGGGCTCAGGGAGCTGCGGCAGTATCCATCGGCCATCGGCGGTATGGTGCTGATCGCGTTCCTGGTGGCGTTGTCCATCTACACGGTGATCGCCATTCCCTACAACCAGGCGCTGGACCTCTGGCGGGGCGGCGAGGAGTGGAGCAAGCACCCGGTGAACGCCGGCCCGGTGTGGGCGGACCGGCTGCTGGGCGGCAGCAAGCCGGAGACCATCGTCGTCCGGGGCGAGGACGCCAGCGTCCAGGAGGCCGAGTTCGACGGTGGCCGGCAGGTGCGTATCCCGCTGTCCTTCGACTACCCCTATGGCGATTTCCCGAGCGAGATCAATCTGTTCCTGAATACCCGGGATGCCGACGGCGAGGCGTTCGTGCGCCTGAGCTGGCGCACGCCGGATGGCGAGACCATCCCCCTGGGTGGGCGACGGGTGGCCCAGGATGACCGCGTTTCCATCTCCCAGAACCGCGCCCTGGAGGGGCGCCTGGGCGCGGCGCCGCACGTGGCGCTGTTCACGGACGATCCCACGGCGGAGGAGCCCGCCGCCCGTACCGGTGAGTACCGGCTGGTGGTGGACGCCATCCTGTTCGGGGACGATGCCTCGCTGGAGGCGGATCTGGCCGTGTACGGGCGCGTCCACGGCATCGCGGGCACCGACCACCAGCGACGGGATCTCATGGTCGCGCTCATGTGGGGCACGCCCGTGGCCCTGGCCTTCGGCCTGCTGGCGGCCGTCGGGACCACCGTGACCACGCTGATCATCGCCGCCACCGGCGTGTGGTTCGGCGGGCTTGTGGATGCCACCATCCAGCGGCTCACCGAGGTGAACATCATCCTGCCACTGCTGCCGATCCTGGTGATGGTGGGCACCCTCTACTCCACCAGTATCTGGCTCATGCTCGGGGTGGTGATCGCGCTGGGGATCTTCAGTGCCGGTATCAAGATGTACCGCGCCATGCTGTTGCCCATCCGCCAGGCGCCGTACATCGAGGCGGCGCGCGCCTACGGCGCCAGCAACACGCGCATCATCATGCGCTACATGATCCCGCGCATCCTGCCGGTGCTGATCCCCACGTTCGTGACGCTGATCCCCACGTACGTTTTCCTGGAGGCCTCGCTGGCGGTGCTGGGGCTCGGCGACCCGCTGCTGCCCACCTGGGGCAAGGTCCTCAATGACGCCCAGGTGCAGAGTGCGCTCTACAACGGCTTCTACTACTGGGTGGTGTCGCCGGCGCTGCTGCTCATGGTCACCGGCCTCGGCTTCGCCATGCTCGGCTTCGCCCTGGACCGTGTCTTCAACCCGCGCCTGAGGACGCAGTAACCATGGTGAACAGACCCCTTCTCAGCGTCACCGACCTGCGCCTCGCCTACCAGACGCGGCGCGGTGTCGCCCGCGCGGTGGACGGCGTCAGCTTCGACATCCGCGCCAACGAGGCGCTGGTGGTGCTGGGCGAGTCTGGCTGTGGCAAGAGCTCGCTGGCCAAGGCGCTGCTGCGGCTCCTGCCCCGGAACGTCCACGCCTACTCCGGCCAGGTGATGCTTGGCGACACGGACCTCATGAAACTGAGCGAGGAGGCGTTCCGGCGGGACGTCCAGTGGACCCGGGTGGCCATGGTGATGCAGGCGGCCATGAACTCGCTGAACCCGGTGGTGCGGGTGGGCGAGCAGGTGGCGGAGCCGCTGCACGTGCACATGGGGTGGTCCCGGCAGCGCGCCCTGGAGCGGGTGGCGGCTACCTTCCAGCAGGTGGGGGTCTCCACCGACTTCCTGCAGCGCTACCCCTTCGAACTCTCCGGCGGCATGCGCCAGCGGGTGGTGTTGGCCATGGCGCTGGTGACGGAGCCGGAGCTGGTCATCCTGGACGAGCCCACCTCGGCGCTGGACGTGCTCACCCAGGCGAGCATCATGAACGTGTTGAAGCGCATCAAGCGCGAGCAGGGGACGAGTTTCATGCTCATCACCCATGATGTGGCCACCTCCAGCGAGATCGCCGATCGCGTGGCGCTCATGTACGCGGGCCAGGTGGTCGAGGTGGCGGATGCCGACCGGTTCTTCCATGACCCGGCGCACCCCTATTCGCAGATGCTCATGGCCAGCGTCCCGCGCCTGCGCCAAAGCGAGGAA
>SLMR01000274.1 GCA_007133445.1 Aquisalimonas sp.
CGAACCCCGGTGGTCACCGGAGCCGACGGCCGGCAGGCCCTGGCGACCGCCATCGAAATCACCCGGCAGTTGCGCGACAATCCCCTGCCCGATCAACCACTCCAGTAGATAAAGGGACACACCCCCCGATGATTCCGATGGTCGATCTCAAGGCCCAGTACGCCGACCTGCGCGAGGAAATCGAACAGGGCTTCCGCGAGGTGCTGGACAGTGCTCAGTTCGTCCTGGGACCCAATGTGCAGCAGCTGGAACAGGAGGTGGCGAATTACCTCGGGGCGACGCACGCCGTCTCGTGCAACTCCGGTACCGACGCGCTGCACCTGGCGCTGGCCGCACTGGGTGTCGGCCCCGGCGACGAGGTGATCACTTCCCCGTTTACCTTCATCGCCACGGCGGAGGCCATCCGTTACGTGGGCGCCACCCCGGTGTTCGTCGACATCGACGGCAGGACCTTCAACCTCGATCTCAACCAGGCGGAGGACGCCATCGGGCCGAAAACCCGGGCCATCATGCCGGTGCACCTGTTCGGTCAGCCGGTGGACATGCCCGCGCTCATGGCAATCGCCGAGCGCCATGGGGTGCTGGTGGTCGAGGATTGCGCCCAGTCCTTCGGTGCCGGCGTGGACGGCCGCAAGACCGGCACTTTCGGTGCTGCCGGCGCCTTCAGCTTCTTCCCGAGCAAGAACCTGGGGGCCTACGGCGATGCCGGCCTGGTGGCCACCAACGATCCCGACGTGGCCGACGAACTCCGCGTGTTGCGCAACCATGGCAGCCGGGAGCGCTACCACCACCACGTGATCGGCTACAACAGCCGCCTGGACGAGGTGCAGGCGATGATCCTGCGCGCCAAGCTACGACGGATCGATCAGTACAACGCCTGCCGGCGCCGGGTCGCCGGGGCCTACGACGAACGCCTGGGCGGGGTGCCCGGCGTGACCACGCCCCATGTGGACGGCCGTGGCCGACACGTCTATCACCAGTATACGGTGCTGGTGGACCAACGGGAGCGGATCATGGCGGCCCTGCGAAGCGCGGAGATCGGCTGCGCCATCTACTATCCGGTCCCCCTGCACCGCCAGCCGGTGTTCAGGGACGAGTACGCGGACGTCCAGCTGCCGGTGGCCGAAAAGATCGCCGAGTACTGCCTGTCCCTGCCCATCTACCCGGAGCTCAGCGACGAACAGATCCTGCGGGTGACCGAGACCATCCGGCACGCCGTGGACGCCTGAGCTATAGTGTCCCGTCCCAGAGGCCCCAGCGTCGTCAGAACGGCAGCTCCCGCGGTTCACCGGCGTCGTGCAGGGCCTCCTTGACCGGGGCAAACGAGCGTCGGTGCTCGGGGGTCGCGCCCAGGCGCTTCAACGCCTCCATGTGCTCCCGGGTGGGGTAGCCCTTGTGCCGGGCGAAGCCGTATCCGGGCCAGTCGGCATCCAGCGCCACCATCACCCGGTCACGCTCCACCTTGGCGAGGATCGACGCCGCGCCGATGGCCGGCTCCAGGCCGTCGCCGCCAACTAGGGCCCGGGCATCGCAGGGCAGCGGCGGACACTGATTGCCATCCACGAGCACCTCCGTCGCCGCCACGGGCAGCCGCTCCACCGCGAGCTGCATGGCGCGCATGGTGGCCTGAAAGATGTTCAGGTCATCGATCACGTCCGGGCCTGCGGTGACAACGGTCCAGGCCCATGCGCGCTCCCGGATGTCCGCCGCCAGCGCTTCCCGCCGCCGTGCCGTGAGGCGCTTGGAATCGTTGATGCCCGGGATCGGACGATCCGGGTCCAGCATGACCGCTGCCACCACCACCGGGCCGGCCAGCGGCCCCCTACCGGCTTCGTCAACGCCGGCCATGCGCGCACACCCGGCATCCGGATCACTGGCTGTTCCACCGGCTTCGCACTTCATGCGCTGCCCTCCCCGGCCATGGCCGGCCTGGTGTCCTGGAGAAGCTCCGAAACTGCCGCAGCCGCCTGCCGGCTGGCATCCTGGCGCAGTTCCGCGTGCAACGCACCGAACTCCTCCACCAGCACCTCGCGCCCCTCGGGGTTGTCCAGAAGATCCAGCACCGCCGGACCGAGGTTCCCCGGAATTGCCTGCTCCTGGGCGAACTCGGCGACCATCCGGCGCTGGGCAATCAGATTGGGCATGGCGAAATGGGGCACCTTCACCAGACGCCGCGCCAGCCAGCCAGTCACCGCCGAGACCTTGTAGGCAACGACCATCGGGCACTTGTGCAGCATGGCCTCCAGGCTCGCCGTCCCGGAAGCAAGGAGCGCCGCGTCGGCTGCGGCCAGACACTCGCGGGCGCGTCCGTCCACCAGGGTCAAGTGCATGCCATCATTGCGCGCAGCGGCGATCCGACGCATGTATTCGGCGATGCGATCGGTCGCACATGGCACCACGAAGTGCGCGTCGGGCCGGTGGCGGTGCAGCCAGGCTACCGTCTCAAGAAACACCGGCCCCAAGTGGCGCGCCTCGCTCATGCGGCTGCCTGGCAGCACGGCCACCAGCGGCACATCGGCGGGCAGGCCCAGACTCTCCCGTGCTGCACGCTGATCCGGCGCCATGGGGATTTCGTCGGCGAGGGGGTGGCCGACGAAACGCGCCGGCACCTGGTGATCCCGGAAGAACTCCCGCTCGAACGGGAAGATGCACAGCATGCGGTCCACGGCCCGGGCGATCTGGCGGATGCGACCCTGCCGCCAGGCCCACACCGTGGGGCTGACGTAATGGACGGTACGTACGCCGCTTTCCCGCAGTCGCTGTTCCAGTCGCAGATTGAAGTCCGGCGCATCGATACCGATGAAGACATCCGGTGGTTCCGCCCGGAACCGGCGCACCAGGTCACGACGGATGCCGAGCAGGCGCGGCAGGTGCCGCAGCACCTCCACCAGCCCCATGACCGAGAGCGCTTCCAGGGGATAGAGGCTGGTCATGCCTTCGGCTTCCATGCGCCGCCCGCCGATGCCCTCGAAGCGAATGTCGGGGTGCAGGCGACGCAGCTCGCGCATCAAGCCGGCTCCCAGGTAATCCCCGGACATTTCGCCCGCAACGATCCCGACCCGCATGGCTGGTGTCCTGTACCCCGTCGCCCCTCAGCGCACGATCCCGCGCTGGCTGCCCCGAATGAAATCGGCGAGCTGCGCCACCGTAGCGTGCTCCGCGGTCATCTC
Organism: Aquisalimonas sp.; assembly: GCA_007133445.1. The sequence continues at coordinate 3,171 of SLMR01000274.1, forward strand.
GTCCAGCTTTTCCAGCGCCGGCTGCAGGCGCAGGCCGGCCTTGTACACCAGCCGGTAGGCGCGTCGCAGCGCGTGTACTTCGGCACGGGGAAACCCCTGGCGCCGCATGCCCTCGCTGTTGACCCCGTGCGGTTCGGCCGGATTCCCGGCCACGGTCACGAAGGGCGGTACGTCCTGCTTGATGCAACTGCCCATGGAGGAGAAGCAATGGGCACCAATGGCACAGAACTGGTGAACCAGGGTGAATCCGCCGAGGATGGCATGGTCCCCCACATCCACATGGCCGGCCAGGGACGCGCCATTGGCGAACACGATGCCATCGCCCACGGAGCAGTCGTGGGCGATGTGGACGTAGGCCATGATCCAGTTGTCGTTGCCGATCCGCGTCACGCCCTTGTCCTGCGCCGTACCCCGGTTGATGGTGACAAACTCGCGGATGGTATTGCGGTCACCGATTTCAAGCCGGGTGTCCTCCCCGGCGAATTTCTTGTCCTGGGGCTCGGCGCCAACGGAAGCAAACTGGAAGATCCGCGTACCCCGACCGATCCGGGTCGGCCCGAACACTGTGGCATGGGGGCCCACTTCGCAGTCGTCCCCCAGGGTGACGTTCGGGCCGATGATCGCATACGGCCCGATCCGGACATTGCTTCCCAGCGTGGCCGACGGATCAACTTGCGCGGTGGGGTCAATCAAGAGTCCACATCCCGCATGGTGCACATGATGTCCGCCTCAGCCGCCAGCTGACCGTCCACGGTCGCCTTGCCCGAGAACATCCAGATACCCCGGCGCACACGTTCCAGCGAGACCTCGATCTGTACCTGATCGCCGGGCTCGACAGGGTGCTTGAAGCGCGCCTTGTCGAACCCGACCAGGTAGAAGATTGTATTACCGCCGGGATGCCGCCCTTCGGTCTCGAAGGCCAGCAGCCCGCAGGCCTGGGCAATCGCCTCCAGCACCAGCACGCCGGGCATGACCGGCTTCACCGGGAAGTGCCCCTGGAAGAACGGCTCGTTGATGGTGACGTTCTTGACGCCCACGAGCCGCTCGCCCGGTGCCACCTCGACAACCTTGTCGACCAGCAGGAACGGGTATCGGTGCGGCAGCAGATTCTTGATTCGGTTGATGTCCATCATTGGTTATTTTCGGCCCGGTTCACTGTGTTTCGGGAGGCTCGCGTCGCTCCCCGGAGTCGGCGTCCGGTGCGGCGCGGTCAGGCGCCGCCAGCCGGCGTTCCAGGGTACGCAGTCGCCGCGCCATGTCGTCCAGCTGGTGAAAACGCGCCGCGTTCCGCCGCCAGCTTCGATTCGGTTCCACCCCGGTTCCCGATGAGTAGACACCGGGCTCCTGCAGACTCTTGGTCACCTGGGTCAGCCCGGTGATGTGCACGTTGTCGGCGATGACCAGATGGCCTGCGATGCCCACCATCCCCGCTATCGTGCAACAGCTGCCGATGCGCGTGCTACCCGAGACGCCACAACAGGCGGCCATGGCCGTGTTGGCGCCGATGTGCACGTTGTGGGCGATCTGCACCAGATTGTCGATTTTCACACCATCCTCGAGCACGGTATCGCCGATGGCGCCGCGATCGACGGTGGTGTTGGCACCGATATCCACTTCGTCGCCGATGACCACGCTGCCGACTTGGGGGACGCGCTCCCAGCGGCGCCCGTCGCGGGCGAAACCAAAGCCATCGGCACCGATCACTGCCCCGGGCTGTACCCGGCAGTCGCGCCCCATGCGGCAGCCGACCAGCACGCG
>SLMR01000410.1 GCA_007133445.1 Aquisalimonas sp.
CGAGGTCCGAGGCATCACCCTGGTGGTGGGCTTCCCACATACCGAGAAGCGCGGCATGTTCAACTCCGCTGCGGTGCTCCAGGACGGCATGGTGCTGGGCGTCTACCACAAGCACCATCTGCCGAACGGCGGCGTGTTCGACGACAGGCGCTACTTCCAGCCCGGCAGCACACCGCTGGTGGTGGACATCAAGGGGAACGCCTGCGGCATTACTATCTGCGAGGATCTCTGGCACCCGGGCCCCGCCCGCTGGGCGGCGAACGAGGGTGCCGAGGTGCTGTTCAACCTGAATGCCTCGCCCTACCACCAGGGCAAGTACCAGGACCGCGAGTCGGTGATCCACGCCCGGCAGCAGGAGGCCGGGCTGCCGGTGGTGTACGTGAACCTGGAGGGCGGGCAGGACGAGGTCGTCTACGACGGCGTCTCCGTCGCCTACGGCGGTGATGGCGAGCTGGCCGTGCGCGCCCCGGCGTTCTCCGAAGGCCTGTTCGACGTCGTGTTCCGGCGCGAGGGTCGGGCGCTGGTCCCGGAGCAGGGCGAGATCGCGCCGCTGGCCGATGACGACGAGCTGGTCTACCAGGCGCTGGTGCGCGGCCTGGCGGACTACGTCAACAAGAACGGCTTCCCCGGCGTGGTGCTGGGTATGTCCGGCGGCATCGACTCCGCCTTCAGCGCCGCGGTGGCGGTGGACGCCCTGGGTCCGGACCGCGTTCACGCGGTGATGCTCACGTCCCGCTACACCTCCCAGGAGAGCCTGGACGATGCCGCCGAGTGCTCGCGGCTGCTGGGCATTCGCTACACGGCGTTGAATATCGATACCGCGTTCCAGGCCTGCATGGACGAACTCGGCCCCGTGTTCGGCGACCGGCCCATGGATACCACGGAGGAGAACATCCAGTCCCGCGCCCGCGGGCTGATGCTCATGGCGCTGTCCAACAAGTTCGGTTCCATGGTGCTCGCCACGGGCAACAAGAGCGAGTACGCGGTTGGGTACGCCACCCTGTACGGCGACATGTGCGGCGGGTTCGCGCCATTGAAGGACGTCTACAAGACCCTGGTCTATCGCCTCGCGGAATGGCGCAACGCCAGCGGCCCGGTGATCCCGGAGCGGATTATCAGCAAGGCGCCCAGCGCCGAGCTGCGACCGGATCAGAAGGACGAGGACTCCCTTCCTCCCTACCCGGTGCTGGATGCCATACTGCACCGGTATGTGGACGAGGACGCCTCCGTGGAGGCCCTGATCAAGGAGGGGTTCGAGGCGGCGGACGTCCGGCACGCGGTGGCGCTACTGCACCAGAGTGAATACAAGCGGCGCCAGGCAGCGCCCGGAGTGAAAGTCACGCGCAAGGCGTTCGGCCGTGAACGCCGCTATCCCATCACCTCCGGGTACCGCCCCTGGGCCTGACGGAGTCACGCAAGACGAGGTTGCCATGAAAAAGATCGAAGCTGTCATCAAGCCGTTCAAGCTCGACGACGTCCGCGAGGCGCTCTCCGATATCGGCATCACCGGCATGACCGTTACCGAGGTGAAGGGGTTTGGCCGCCAGAAGGGGCATACCGAGCTCTACCGGGGCGCCGAGTACGTGGTGGATTTCCTGCCCAAGATGCGGGTCGAGCTGGTGGTGGGGGATGATCAGGTGGATCGCTGCGTGGAGGCCATCACCAACGCCGCCAAGACCGGCAAGATCGGCGACGGCAAGATCTTCGTCACCAACGTGGACCGCGTCCTGCGCATCCGCACCGGCGAGGAGAACGAGGAAGCCATCTGACCGCCCCCGGTCAACCCACCCCGTAGGAGCGGCGCAAGCCGCGATGTTTCGGCCTTCGGAGGTGCACTCGGGCCGTGGTCCAACGGTGCATCAAGATGCACCCTACGCATCAGCAACGGCCCACGGTGTCGGAGCGTGCCTCGGGACGCCTGCCCTCGCGGGAAGCATACCCATTCAAACCGGCACGGCCTTGAGCCACGGCACGCGTAGGGTGCATCTTGATGCACTAGGAATACCCCGCCCCGCGCCACCGCCCTGCACGGGTCCGTGCCACGGCCCTCGTAGGGTGCATCTCGATGCACCGTTTGACGGTGACCATGGCTCGGTGCCGGGGCGATGCTAACCGGGTTGCGGTGCATCAAGATGCACCCTACGACTCCCGGTCATCTTCCCCGGGATCAACCTCTCCAAGCCCCGGCGAGAACAGGGTCTCCCGCAGCGCCGGGTGATCCGGGTAATTCATCTCGATCACCCGCACCACGTCCGCCTGCAGATCGCTCAGCTCCAGGTGGCCGTAGGCCTCGGCGAGCACGCCCAGGGCATCGCGCACCGAGGGCGTGCCCTGGAAGTTCTCGATGACGTTCTGCGCGCGGTTGGCGGCCGCCACGTAGGCGCCGCGGCGCATGTAGTAGTCCGCCACGTACATCTCGTAGAACGCCAGATGCTCGCGCAGCAGGACCATGCGGTCCTCGGCGTCCTCCGCGTATTCGCTCTCCGGGAAGCGGTCGGTGACGATCTGGAAATCGGCGTACGCCTCGCGGATGGCGTTGGGATCGCGGGTGCGGCGGTCGATGTCGAAGGTGCGGGTGAGGAAGTCGTTGCCGCGTTCCAGGTTGGCGCGCCCGCGCATGTAGCGGGCGTAGGCGACGTGCTCGTCCTGGGGGTTGAGGCGGATGAAGCGGTCGGCGGCGTTGATGGCCGAGCCCATCTCCTGCGCCTGGAAGTAGGCGTAGATGAGGTCGAGCTGCGCCTGGCGTGCATACGGCCCGAAGGGATAGCGCGACTGCAGGTTTTCCAGGCGCTCGGCGGCAGTGCGGTAGTTGCCCCGCTCCATGGATGCCTGGGCCCGCTCGTAGAGTTCCTCCACACTGCGTTCGCCGCGGCGGTCATCGGTGGGCTGGGCCCCCGGGGCCATGGGGTCCGTGCCCGGGCCGCCGTTGCCACCGCAGGCGGTGAGCAGGAAGGCCAGGGAGAGCAGCAGGGCGGAGAGTCTTACCATGACACCAACTGTCAGCGTTTGAATGGTCAAACCCGGTATTCTATGCGACTCGGCAACGGGCGCATAGCACCGTGGTTGTTGCTGATAGACTGCGTACCCACGTCGTGCGGTGTAACGGGGCCGGACGCAACCGCTCATTCTTAGTGTCGAACCACCGGACAGAGTTCCCATGACGGAGTCCCTGGAACTGCAAGGCACCATTCCCGAAACCGCGGCCGGCACGCGCCTGGACCGCGCCCTGGCCGACCTGTTTCCGGACTACTCCCGCAGCCGCCTGCAGCAGTGGTTGAAGGCGGGCGCGGTGACGGTGGACGGCGAGGCCCGGCGCGGCCGGGACCGTGTCGCCGGGGGCGAGGAGGTGCGGGTGACGGCATCGCTGGAGCCGGAGTCCCCCGGTGTGGCGCCGGAGCCCATCGATCTGGACGTGGTGTTCGAGGATGACGACCTGCTGGTGGTGAACAAGCCGCCCGGCCTGGTGGTGCACCCCGGCGCCGGCAACGCCGATGGCACCCTGCAGAACGCGCTGCTGCATCGCCACCCGAAGCTGGAGCAGATCCCCCGCTGCGGCATCGTCCACCGCATCGACAAGGACACCTCGGGGCTGCTGGTGGTCGCGCTGTCGGACCGCGCCCACACCGCGCTCACCAACCAGCTCCAGGACAAGACCGTGGGCCGGGAGTACGATGCGCTGGTCGCCGGCACATTCACCGCCGGTGGCACCATCGATGAGCCCATTGCTCGCCATCCAAAGGATCGCAAGCGCATGGCCGTGGTGGCCACCGGGCGTCCGGCGGTCACCCACTACCGGCTGCTGGAGCGCTTCAGCGCCCATACGCTGCTGCGGGTGTTCCTGGAGACCGGCCGCACGCACCAGATCCGCGTGCACATGGCCTACCGCCAGCATCCGCTGGTGGGTGACCCGGTCTACGGGCTACGCCCGCGGCTGCCACCCCGCGCCGATGACACCGTCCGCGCCGCGCTCACCGGCATGCGCCGGCAGGCCTTGCATGCGGCCAGACTGGTGCTGCAGCATCCTCGCACGGAGGAACGCATGGCCTGGGAGGTGCCCCGGCCCGCGGACATGGAAGCCGTGCTTGACGCCCTGCGAGCCCACGATCAGCGGATGAGCCAATGAACAGTGCCTGGATCCGTCCCCACTGGCCTGCGCCGATCAGCGTGCGCAGTGTCTCCACCACGCGTCTGCACGGTTTCAGCGAGGCCCCCTACAACAGTCTGAACCTGGGTCGTCGCACCGGCGACGACCCGGAGGCGGTGGCTCACAATCATCGCTACCTGGTGGAGGCGGCAGGCATCCCCGGGGACGTGGTCTGGCTGCGCCAGGTGCACGGCACGCGCGTGGTGGCGGCGCATGACACGGAGCCCGATCCCGAGGCGGACGCGGTCTGGACGGACCGCCCGGGCGTGCCCTGCGGCGTGCTCACGGCCGACTGTCTGCCGGTGCTCCTGTGTGACCGGCAGGGCAGCCGGGTGGCCGTCGCGCATGCCGGTTGGCGCGGGCTTGCCGCAGGTGTCCTGGAAGCGACGGTGAGCGCCCTGGCGGTGCCCGGCGAGGACCTGCTGGCGTGGCTGGGGCCGGCGATCGGGCCGCATCGGTTCGAGGTGGGCGAGGAGGTGCGGGCGGCGTTCCTCGACGCCGACGCGGGCGCCGACGAGGCGTTTTCGCCGGGCCGCCCGGGGCACTGGTATGCCGACCTCTACCGGCTCGCTGCGCGGCGCCTGACCGCCCGGGGGGTGCAGCAGATCCACGGTGGTGGTTTCTGTACCCACACCGACCGCGAGCGCTTCTTCTCCTACCGCCGGGACGGCGAGACCGGCCGCATGGGCACCGTGATCTGGCTGGAGTAAGGGGAGCGTGACCGTTCTGCTGTCGGGGCTGGAGCCCCTCCCGGGTGCCCGCCGGTTCGCATTGAGCGC
>SLMR01000003.1 GCA_007133445.1 Aquisalimonas sp.
CGGGCCTTGTCTGCGAATACCTCTGTGCTCCGCGGGCTCCCGCGGAAGCCTGATCATGATTACGTTTTCGGGAATGCACGCCTTGGGTGCACGGCAAGCTCAGTAATCCTGACACAACGTCGGATACCCGGTTTCCGGGTTGATCAGCGGGCTCATGGAGCGCGCCAGGCCGCCGTCGTGGGGAGGACGGTGCAGGCCGCTTACGGTAACAACGTAGACTACGTCGTGGTGGCAGACGTGGTAATACCGCCCTTCAACACCCCGTGGTCCGGTTGCCGCTACGCCCTGGTGGAGGACCTCGAACGCGGCCTCGCCCGGTGACTCTGGCTCCTTGATGCTCTCGAGTTGCTCGGTCAGCATGCGTCCGAGATCGCGGAAGTCGGGAGACTGTTCCGCCTCCTCTGATGTGGGTTGGTCCGTCGTCTCAGCGCTGGCGGCGCCTGGCGTCAAACACACCAATACCCAGCTAAGACTGATGATGGCCGCAGCGGGCCCGGTGGTCACGGCTTTTCGAAGACGCATCATCTTTTCCTTGTCTCTGGCGGGTTTGCGCAGGGGAGATACCGCTTGAGCGGACCGCGTTAGTGTCGTGATTATGCGGTCGGCCTCCAGTGGAAGACAACATCTCCGGACAGGTGCGGGGTCTCGTTTTCCTCCGGCGATTAGCCGGTATACAGGCGGCGAATCTTGACATATTCAGTCCTTTCGTGTACCGTTATCCCCGGCTTGAAAAAAGCCGTCTAGCAAGTGTTGTAACCTCTCTTGCGCTTTTAAGCATCTGAAGGCCGGAAACGGCAAATACTCTCACACCAAGGCGGTGTGCGGCCTCCGGGCGGCACCACAAACCCAACGCTCCGTCCACAGGAGGGTTTGAAAATGAAGCCAGTGTTCCGGAGTCAGATGCTCCATCCAGTGTCCCGCTCAGGGTTTAATGCGTCGTTTCTCATAGGCGCGATTTCGTAACAGATTCCCCGAAAACTGGATCGCCGTTTCGCTGACGTTGCGTCGGTGAAGTGGTTCCGTGCGTCCGATAGATTCGCGCTCGAAAGGCGCGTCTGCAGGAGAGGTGTGCCCATGAAAAACGTGAATCATTCCACTGTTGTCGGTCTTGGTAGAGGCAACGCTCTGGCAGATCGTCCGCTGCTCGTCTTTGCGGGAAAGACCGCAGACCCCCTTTTCGGCGATTGGGCGAAGGGAGTGCCTGCGGGCCAGAAGCGGGTGGAGGTAACGTTCGAGGACGCGACACGGGGTGTTCTGGTGACGGGGATGACGGGCACCGGTAAAACCGTGAGCGTCATTGAGCCGGCACTCAAGGCCCTGCTGGACGCGCAGTGCAGTGGTGTTGTGCTCACCACCAAGGACGCAGACCTGGGGCTCGTGGACGATTACCCGGATCAGGTCGTGGTGCTTGGCGGCTCGGAGATCGCGACGCCGGTGAACCTGATCGGCAACATGTCGCTGCACACCCTGAAAGCGTTCCTGGACGGCCTGCGGGCCCAGTTGAACTCGCGCGAGCCGTATTGGGGCTCGCGCGGGGTGGTGTATGCGCAGTTTGTGGTCGAGACGCTGCGGTTGATGGGAGAGAATCCGTCACTTGCCACCATCCACGACATGCTCGCTGAGCCGGGACTGTTCGCGAGGAAGTTCGACCCCTGGATTGGGCATCAAACGGCGCTGCCAGAGGGGTACCGGACACTGCTTGATGCCGTGCTGCGTGACCCCTTCAGCCTGCTGGTTGTCGGCCGTTCCAGACACGCACCGGATGACACCGATCCGCGGGACGATGCACCGAAGCAGTACGGTTGGCATACCATGCACCTGCTGCCGTTGCTGCAGCCATTCGCGGCGGACAGGCGGTTGCGGCAGCGTCTGTGTGACCCGGAGGCGCCCGCGCTGGATATGGGGTCGCTCATCTATGAACGCCGCAAGGTCGTGCTCACGGATATCCCGGAGCATGTCTTCGGGGCAGCGGGTCGTGTGGTCAACGAACTCCTGCGCGTTGCCATGCGCAATGCCGTGTTGGGCTATGAGCGGCATCGGGCCGAAGGGTACGGTCGCGACCGGTTCACCTTCATGGTCATCGACGAGTTCCAGCACCATGTGAGCCTCGACCGCGATGCCGCGGCGCGTGGGCTGTTCGATGACAACGCCTGGTTCGACCGCTCCCGCGAGTATGGCCACATCAACATGGTGGCTGTGCAGGGCGTCGCCAGCCTGGCGGCCAAGGTGCCGGGGTCGGAATCCCGCTCCGCACTCATGAGTCTGCTCCAGAATCTCGGGACGACGGTAGGGTTCGCCACACATGATCCGGAGACGGTAGCCCACTTGCAGGGGCATGTGCTGGGAGCCGGAGCGCAAGCCGTCCATGAGATCGTCAGCGGTCATCTGCGTCGCGGTGAAGCGCTGGTCGTTTCCCACGAGTTGGCTCGGCACGAGGGTTCCGTCGTTGCGCATGTCGGCAGCGGTGGTATCCATTGTGCGCCGCACATGGCTTATGGCTTGCGCCGGGCGGATCGGGCTGTGCCCACCGGGCGGTTCCAGCCGATTGCGGAGGCGGAGATGACGAACCCGCTGGCAGGCAGCCAAGCTTATCGCACCGACTGGCTGCGCTGGTTCGAAATGAAACGGGCGTCGATGCAGAGGGCTGTGACCGGAGTGCTCCGAGGGGCGCCGGTGCAGTCGCCGATGCACCGTCGGACCAAACCGGATGCCATCGGGCGCACAACCTGGCTTGTGTCCGAGCTGGATGACGCCGGGCGCGTGTGCATCGGGCTGGAGCGACGCTCCAGTGATGCGGCCTGGGGGGTAACAGTCCCTGTTGGAGTCATCGAGGTGCTGCAAGCTTCCGTGAGCCGTGACGGAACACTGGACACGGAACTCGCGCTGGGCGGCGGGAGAGGATCGGCGGGAGGCTGGGCCGTGGATGCCCCAACAGCGTTCCATTCTGATGGCACGTGCTGGTTGGAGCACGAGGGCGGAGCCCGGATCGCGGTCTCCAGGGATGACTGGGACTGGATCTGTCTCATTGCCGGGGCGTGGCGGTCGGTCATTGATGATGTGTCGTCCGCGCTCTCCGACGAGCCGGACACGGGAACGCTGCCGAATCTCGACGAACGGCAGGACGGCCCCGATCAGGATGGCGAGTGATGTGCCGCCGAACTCCGGGCTGTGGTCACCGAGTCGTGAGCAAGGAGATGCCATGAAGCTGCGCATCGTCAGTGACTTGCACTTGGAAGTCCAGGGCCGCGAGGAACCGGAACGGTTTGATCTGCCGCCGCATGGTGATGATCGCGACACGGTGCTCGTCCTCGCGGGGGACATTGATGTCGACAAGCATGCCTGCCGGTTTGCACTGCGCTACGCGCAGCAATTCAGGGCCGTCGTGCAGGTTCTTGGGAACCATGAGTATTACAAGGGTGGTTCACCGCAGCGCCTGCCCGAGAAGCTTCAGAGCCAAATGGAGGAGGCGCGGGCGCAGAACGTCCATGTGCTGGAGGACAGGGCAGTGGACGTCGGGACCTGTCGGTTCATCGGGGCAACCCTGTGGACTGACTTCAACGATGGTGACGAGGTGGCGATGATGGCCGCACGGCACGGCATGAACGACTTCCGGCGCATCCGGTGTGGCACCCGGTCTGCGCCCTACATGCGGCGGTTCCTGCCGCATCATGCATTCGCACTGCACCGGGCGTCCCTGCGCTTCATCGAGCGGGAGGTGGTCATGGCGCGGGAGGCCGGGCAGAGCCCGGTGGTGGTCTCTCACCATGCTCCCTATGTCTCGGGTGGCACGGCGCAGTCGCAACTGGCCTTCAGCTATGGTTCGGACCTCAGTTCGCTCATCCAGAGCACTCGACCAGCGCTATGGATCCATGGTCATACCCATGACTGCGCCGACTTCGTTCTCGGGCAGACACGCGTGGTCTCGAATCCGCGTGGCTATGCCGGAATCGAGCCGGTGGAGGGTTTCGATCCCGATCTCTCAGTCGATGTGAGCAACGGACGCAAGTGAGGGTTTTCATGGAGAGCGAACAGGCACAATACGCCGACACGCTGGCATCGCTGTACTTCGCCGGCGATCCTCACGGGGAGTTCGATCCCCTGAATGAGGCGGCTCAAAGCGGCAGTCCAGTCGCGATGATCCTTCTTGGGGACTATGACCTTTCCGAGCCGCTGGACAAGGCGGCTGCCGGCGCGTTGGACGCGACGGATCTGTGGTGGATTCACGGTAATCACGACGTGGACCGTGACAGTTACTACGCCAACCTGTTCGACTCCGCGCTGGCAGAGAGAAACCTACATTGCCGGGTGATCGATATTGGGGGAGTCCGTGTTGCGGGGCTGGGCGGGCACTTCCAGGGGCGCATCTGGCATCCGCACGACGGCAATGGACAACCGCGTTTCCGTTCCCGCAACGAGTATCTGCACACCGTCGCGCCTCGGGATCGTTGGCGTCGGGGATTGCCGCGCAAGGTGCGGGGCGCGATCTGGTGGGAAGATGTCGAATCCCTGTGGGACAAGCGGGCTGACGTGCTGGTGACCCATGAGGCGCCAAGCTGTCACCCGTTCGGGTTTTCCATCATCGATGACCTTGCCGTTGCGATGGGGGCACGCGTGCTCGTCCACGGGCATCATCACGTGGGCTACACGTTCCGGTACCCTTCAAGGCCTCTCACCGTACATGGCGTGGGCATCGCCGGTGTATCGGACGGGCTGGGTCAGCCGATTCGGGCCGGACTTCTCGATGCTGCTCGAGGAGGCGAGCTGCGCAGACGGATGGACGAAATGCATGCACTACAGTGGTGATGCAAGAGGCCGGGGGGCGATAGCCGATCCGGTCGAGAAGCTGCGAGGTTATCTGTCAGTCATCCGTGATATCGCCCTCAGGCAACTCATCGAACCCGTCGGGGTCTCGCTCACG
>SLMR01000352.1 GCA_007133445.1 Aquisalimonas sp.
CATCTCCCGGGAGGAGGCCCTGCTGACCCGCCAGGAGACCATCAAGGTGTTGACCCGCGGCCTGGCCCACGAGGTGAAGAACCCCCTGGGTGGCCTGCGCGGCGCGGCGCAGCTCCTGGAGCGCGAGCTCGGCGACTCCGAACTGCGGGAGTACACGCAGATCATCATCGAAGAAGCGGATCGCCTGCGCACCCTGGTTAATGGCCTGCTTGGCCCGGCCGGGCGGCCACAACGCCAGGAGACCAATATCCATGAGGTGCTGGAGCGGGTGCGGCAGCTGGTGGCTGCCGAAGCGCCTCCGGGGGTGACCATTCGGCGGGACTATGATCCCAGCATTCCGCCGCTGACCGCCGAGCCCAACCAGCTGATCCAGGCGACGCTGAACATTCTCAGTAATGCCCTGCAGTCCGTGGGTGACTCCGGCGAGATTACCATCCGCACGCGCACGCAGCGTCAGTTCACCATTGCCGACACGCCCCACCGACTGGTGGTGCGGGTCGACATCATCGATACCGGGCCGGGGATTCCGCCCGAACTGCAGGAACGCATTTTCTATCCCATGGTCACGGGGCGCCCGGAGGGGACCGGGCTCGGCCTGTCCATCGCTCAGACCCTCGTGCATCAGCACGGCGGGCTGATCGAGTGCTGGAGCGAGCCCGGTCACACCGAGTTCACCCTGTGGCTGCCACTGGAGGCGGACGATGACAACGAAGGATGATGTCTGGCTGGTCGATGACGATCGGTCGATCCGCTGGGTCCTGGACAAGGCCCTGCGCCAGGCCGGCATGCAGGCACGCAGTTTTGAAACCGGTGATGCCGCCCTGCACGCGCTACAGCAGGATCGCCCCGGGGTCCTGATGACCGACATCCGCATGCCCGGGCTCGACGGCCTGGCCCTGCTCGAGCGGGTGCAGGAGCGCTGGCCGGATCTGCCGGTGATCGTCATCACCGCCCACTCCGACCTTGACGCCGCGGTTTCCGCCTACCAGGGAGGTGCCTTCGAGTACCTGCCCAAGCCCTTCGACGTGGACGAGGCGGTGGATCTGGTCCGGCGCGCCCTGCAGAGCGCCCAGGAGGAGGCCGGCCTGGCCGCCGCCGAGGCCGAGCGCATGCCCGAGATCATCGGTGAAGCGCCGGCCATGCAGGAGGTTTTCCGCGCCATCGGGCGGTTGTCGTCGTCGAACATCACGGTGCTTATCAACGGCGAGTCCGGCACTGGCAAGGAACTGGTGGCCCAGGCCCTGCACCGCCACAGCCCCCGGCGGGATCAGCCCTTCATCGCCCTGAATATGGCGGCGATTCCCCGCGATCTGATGGAATCGGAACTGTTCGGTCACGAGAAAGGCGCGTTTACCGGAGCACAGCAGACCCGCCAGGGGCGGTTCGAGCAGGCCGACGGCGGCACGCTGTTCCTGGATGAGATCGGCGACATGCCCGCCGAGCTGCAGACCCGGCTGCTGCGCGTGCTGGCCGATGGCGAGTTCTACCGCGTCGGTGGCCATACCTCCAGGACCGTGGACGTGCGCATCATCGCGGCGACCCACCAGGACCTGGAGAGCCGTGTGGCCGAGGGAAGCTTCCGCGAGGACCTGTTTCACCGGCTCAATGTCATCCGTGTGCACCTGCCGGCACTGCGCGAGCGCCGCGAGGACATCCCCAAGCTGGCCCGGTTCTTTCTGGCCAAGGCGGCAGAGGATCTCAATGTCGAGGCCAAGCAGCTGCGCCCGGACGTGGAGCGCTTCCTCATGGGGCTGACCTGGGCCGGCAACGTCCGCCAGCTGGAGAACACCTGTCGCTGGCTCACGGTCATGGCCAACGGCAGCGAGATTCACATGGAGGACCTGCCACCGGAGCTGCGCCAGGACAAGGTGACGCAGGGGAGTGCCGACGACTGGGAGGAGTCCCTGGCGGTATGGGCGGAACGGGCTCTGGCGCGCGGCGAGGAGCACATCCTTGATCACGCCACGCCGCGTTTCGAGCGGATCATGATCGAGGTCGCGGTGCGTGCCACCGGTGGCCGCCGTCAGGAGGCCGCCAGACTGCTGGGCTGGGGGCGGAATACTCTGACCCGGAAGATCAAGGAGCTGAATCTGGATTTTTAGTGTCCCGGCCCGGCGGAGCGCATTAATCCCATGTACTTCCGGGACGGGACACTAGCTTGTGCGCCGTGCGTGTTCCCGGAGCCGCACGGGCCCCGGGGCGGGTGCGGCCTTACATGTAGACGCCGCCGTTGACGTTGATCTGCTGCCCGGTGATGTAGCTGCCGTGGGCAGCAAGGAAGACCACGGCCTCGGCGATCTCCTCGGGTTGGCCGAAACGGCCCATGGGGATCTTCGCCAGGATCTTCTCCTGCACGTTCTCCGGCACCTGCTGCAGCATCTCGGTCATGGTGAAGCCGGGGGCGATGGCGTTGATGGTGATGTTGTTCTTCGCCACTTCCTGGGCCGCGCTCTTGGTAAACGCGATGATGCCGCCCTTACTGGCGGAGTAGTTGGTCTGCCCGAAGTTGCCGGCCTGCCCGACGAACGAGCTGATGTTGATGATGCGTCCGTACTTCTGCTCCTGCATGGTGGGCAGGGCCGCGCTCACCGTGTAGTAGACGCTGTTGAGGTTGGTGTTGATGACGTCTTCCCAGTCGTCATCCGTGAGCTTCTTCAGCGTCTTGTCCTTGGTGATGCCGGCGTTATTGACCAGGATGTCCAGCCGTCCCCAGTGGTCGATGGTCCTGGTGACAATGCCTCGGGCCTCGTCCTTCTTGCTGACGTCGGCCTGCAGGACCAGGGCTTCGCCGCCCTTCTGCTTGATCTCCTCGGCGACTTGCTCGGCTTCGCTCTTGCCGCCGCGGTAGTTGATGGCCACCTTGGCGCCGAGGGAGGCGAGCTCCAGCGCAATGACGCGGCCGATGCCACGGGATCCCCCGGTCACGATGGCGACCTGATTGTCCAGTCGATTCATATCAACACCTCCTCCAATGGGCTTCTTGTTTGCTTCAGCTGAGTCGTGCGTGCCAGGTCATGGTCGGGCCAGGCGCCGGTTGTGATCAAGTGTTTTCTCACGATCATTCATTTCTGACCGGTCAATGAAAGCATAGCTGGCATGGCGCGGCTTCCCAGCTATCCGTGCCCGGTCATGCTGCCGTTGCGCCCTCCCTGGCGACGGTGGAGAATTCGCGATCATGCTTCACGTGATCCTGCTGCACCCCGAGATTCCGCCGAACACCGGTAACGCCATGCGCCTGTGTGCGAACACCGGCGCCACGCTGCATCTGGTCGAGCCGCTGGGTTTTACCCTGGATGACAGCCGCATGCGCCGGGCCGGGCTGGACTACGCCGAGTGGTCGCGGATCCACGTGCACGCCGAGCTGGCGGCCTGCCTCGCCAAGGTGCAACCGGCGCGCTGCTTCGCGTTGACCACCCGCGCCCGCGCGAGCGTCTACACCACCGCGTTCCGGCGCAACGACGCGCTGCTGTTCGGCCGGGAGACCGCCGGCCTGCCCGATGCGGTGCTCGAGGGCATCCCAAGGGAACACTGGTTGCGTCTGCCCATGCGCCCCGAAAGTCGCAGCCTGAACCTCTCCAACGCCGTGGCGGTGACGGTGTTCGAGGCTTGGCGACAGCTCGGGTTCCCGGGCGGTGAGTAACTCTTGTCGCGTCCCGGGAGTAACTCCCGGGACGCGACACTAGAATTCCGACTTGCGGCTGCGCGCCATGAGGGCCTGCAGGGCCTGCTCGGCGGGGCGCCCTTCATTGACCACGGCGTAAACCTGCTCGCAGATGGGCATCTCCACGCCCTGAGTGGCGGCGAGGGCATGGACTTCCGCCGCGGTGCGCACGCTCTCCACCGTCTGGCCGATGGCCGCAACGGCCTCCGACAGGGACTGCCCCCCGCCCAGGGCGAGGCCGAGGCGGCGATTGCGCGACTGGTCGTCGGTGCAGGTGAGTATGAGATCGCCGACGCCGGAGAGGCCCATGAACGTGCGTTCATCCGCACCCATGGCCGCGCCGAGCCGGACCAGTTCCGCCAACCCGCGGGTGATCAGCCCGGCCCGGGTGTTGGCGCCGAGCCCCATGCCATCGCCGATGCCGGTGGCGACCGCCAGGACGTTCTTGACCGCGCCCCCGAGTTCCACGCCGACGATGTCGTCGCTGGTATAGGGGCGGAAATGACTGCCATGGAAGGCTGCTGCCAGTTCCGCGGCAAAGGTCTGGTCATCGGAGGCGATGGTGACGGCCGTGGGCAGCCCGGCGGCGACTTCCCGGGCGAAGCTGGGGCCGGAGAGCACCGCGTTGGCGTGACCGGGAAGACGCTGTTCCACCACTTGGTGAAGCAGGCCCCCGGAGTTGGCTTCCAGACCCTTGGTGGCCCACGCGATGCGGGTGGAAGGTTCCACAAGCGGCACGAGCTGTTCGATCAGATCGACGAAGCCGTGACTGGGGACGACGATCAGCACATCCTGCACCCCCGCCACGGCGGCGGCCAGATCCGCGGTGGGCTCCAGGGTATCGGGAAACGGGCTTTCCGGAAGGTGGCGCTCGTTGCAGCGTGCCTGCTGGAGGGCGAGGACGTGGCCCGGGTCGTGGGCCCATAGTCGAACCGGCACACCATTGCGCGCCAGCACCAGCGCCAGTGCCGTCCCCCAGGAGCCGGCACCGAGAACGGCCATGGGCTGCATCGCCGCGACCTCCTTAGTGTCCTGTAACCCAACTTCGTTGTATTTTGCCTGTCCTCTGGGCCGTTGAGGCAAGGCCATCGGGCCGAAGGCGTAGCGCCACTACGGCGAGGACCGATAACGCCGCCTCGGCGGCCCAGAGGCAGGCCCTGCGGGAGCGCCTGTGCGGCGCCAAGGCTTCGTTGCGCCTCTTGCCAAGGGCGACGGCCATTGCCTGCGAGCCGCGCCTCGCCCTGGCGCCGC
>SLMR01000360.1 GCA_007133445.1 Aquisalimonas sp.
ACGGGAGCATTCCTCCATAGCCGCCTACGGCGGTCCCATCGTTTTCCGCGTGCCGCCACTGCGATCCGGCGGGGCGACCGGCACGGTCGAAAAATAGAAATCGAGCATCTGGTCGAGGGGAGCGGGATTCCGCCAAAGGCGACTGCGCAGCGCCGCTCCCTCCCAGCAGTTCAGCAACAGGCTGGCCATCTCATGGGGATCGGTATCCGGCGGCAGTTGCCCGGTGCTGCGCGCCTCGTCCAGGGCCATGGCGATATGGCGGGTCACTTCGGAGAAGCACCACTCGATCTTTGCCGCGAACACGTCGCTGACCCCGGAGAGTTCCTGCCCGAGGCCACCCAGCATGCAGCCCAGGTAGCCGTCCTGCGCGTACTTGTCCCGCGACAGCTCGAAGAACCGGCGCGCTCGCTGCAGCGGTTCCAGGCTGGAGTCGCTGACGCAGGCCTTGAGTCCGGCATGGACCTCTTCCATGTAGCGGTCGATCACCTGCAGGGCGAAGTCTTCCTTGCTTCTGAAGAAGTGATAGAACGACCCCCGCGGTGTTCCGGTCTGGTCCAGCAGCTCCTGGATGCCGAGACCGTTGTAGCCCTGCTGCAACAGCATCGTGAGTCCCGCGTCCAGGAGCGTCTGTTTCGTCGTGTTTGCCATGCTTCCCCATAATTTGACTGACTGGTCTACTACAGAATATAGACCAAGTCATGCGGTGCGCAAGCGAACTACATGGATGCCGTCCGGCCAGTGCTTCTTTATCTCAAAAATCGGTACGAATTGAACCGAATTTTGAGTATTGTATAATCCCTGGCCATGGGAAGGTGGGGCCTTCACCCGTGGACCTGGATCAGGAGGTGGCCGTGTCGGGGATTGCAGTGGACAGCCCGGATCAGAACGTCTCGGTGCGCAGCGTCTTCGGTCTCGATTCCGATCTGCGGGTGCCGGCCTTCAGTGAGCGGGATGAACTGGTGCCGGAGGTCGACACCGGCTACCGGTTCAATCATGAAGTGACCCTGGCACTGCTCGCCGGTTTTGCCAGCAATCGCCGGGTTCTGCT
Source organism: Aquisalimonas sp. (assembly GCA_007133445.1). Next base: position 1,049 of record SLMR01000360.1, read on the forward strand.
CCAGGGGCTGCACGGCACCGGGAAGTCCACCCACATCGAGCAGGTGGCGGCGCGGCTGAACTGGCCGTGCCTGCGGATCAACCTGGATGGCCACATCAGCCGCATGGACCTGGTGGGGCGAGACGCCATCGTGCTGGAGGACGGCAAGCAGGTCACCCGCTTCGAGGAAGGGGTGCTGCCCTGGGCCCTGCGGCGGCCGGTGGCGCTCATCCTCGACGAGTACGACGTGGGGCGGCCGGACGTCATGTTCGTGATCCAGCGGCTGCTCGAGCGGGACGGCCGGTTCACGCTGCTCGATCGCAATCAGGTCATCCAGGCGCATCCCTGGTTCCGCATTTTCGCCACGGCGAACACCGTGGGGCTGGGCAACCTGAATGGCATGTACCACGGTTCCCAGATGCTGAACCATGCGCAGCTGGACCGCTGGAATATCATTGCCGCTCTGAATTACCTGACGCCACGGGACGAGGTCGAGATCGTGCTCGCGCAGGTGCCGAAGCTGGATACCGAGGCTGGCCGACAGCGCGTCCAGGCCATGGTGGCCCTGGCCAATCTCACCCGGGAGGGCTTTGCCGCCGGTGACCTGTCGAGCCTCATGTCGCCACGGACCGTGATCACCTGGGCGGAGAACGAGGGCCTGTTCGGGGATCTGCAACTGGCCTTCCGGCTGTCGTTTCTCAACCGGTGTGACGAGGTGGAGCAGGGAATCATCGCGGAGTATTACGCCCGTTGTTTCGGCGATGAACTGGATGCATCCGAGCTCCGACGCGAGGTGTCCTAGTGGGGAGTGTCCAGCGGAAGGCACGACGTCAGCAGCGCATCGAGGAGCTGTGTGCGGCCACCGGCCGCGCCCTGGCCGGAGAGCCGCGGCTGCATTACCGCGCCGGACGTTTGCTCTGTGGAGATCGGCCGCTGCGGGTGCAGGCGCCACACCTCCGGCTGGATCCCGAACTGCACGGACTCGCTGCCTACCGGGGCATGATCGACAGCGTTTCCCTGCGCCTGCGTCATTCCGACGTGGAGCTGCATCGTGCCATGGCGCCGGAGAATGCCATCGCACGCCTGCTCTTCGAGGTACTGGAGCAGTTCCGGGTGGAGGCCATGGCGCCGGCGGCGATGCCGGGGATGGTGCGCAACCTGCGTCAGCGCTACGAGCAGTGGGTGCGGGATTTTCACGGTGTCGGCATGACCGGCACGGATGTCGGGGTTCTGATCTTCACGGTGATCCAGATCTTCCGCGCGCGGATCACCGGCGAGCCGGCCCTGGAGGAAACCGAGGGAACGATCGAGGCGACCCGTGCGGCGCTGGCACCGATCCTGGGCGACCGGCTGGCGGCGCTGCGTCATGCACGCCATGACCAGCGTGCCTTCGCCGAGCATGCGCGCGTGCTCGCCGAACGCGTTGCCGGACTGGTTGAACAGGCCCGAGCCGGTGAGGATGGCGAGGAATCCGGCCACGAGGACGGTGACGATCCGCTGGTGGCCTTCGCGCTCCTGCTGGACAACGAGGAGGAGCGCGAGGGGCAGGGCGGTGGAGCCGGCGTGGGCCTAGGCCGCTCGCCGGAGGGGAGTGAGATCACCTATGGCGTCTACACGCGCCAGTATGACCGTGAGCTGGACATCGGCGCCATGGTTCGGGCCGGACAGCTCGCCGACTATCGCCGTACGCTCGATGGCCTGGTTGCCCGGCAGGGGGTCAATCGCCGCCGCCTGGTTCGCCAGCTCACCGCCCTTCTCACGGTGCCGCGACGGGATGGCTGGGTGTCTGGAGAAGAGCAGGGCTACGTCGACGGTCGGCGCCTGAGTCAGCTGGTGAGTTCCCCGGACGAACGGCGGGTGTTCCGGCGGGAGCGGCAGACACCCGTGAGTGACGCCGTGGTCGGTATCCTGGTGGACTGCTCCGGTTCCATGAAGGAGCACATGGAGCCGGTGGCGGCGCTGATCGACATCCTGGTGCGGGCGCTGGAGCAGGCGCGCGCGAGCACCGAGGTGCTCGGGTTTACCACCGGAGCCTGGAACGGCGGCCAGCCCTGGATGGAGTGGTTGTCCCGCGGGCGGCCATTGAACCCGGGCCGGCTTACCGAACTGTGCCATTTCGTTTTCAAGCCTGCGGACCGCCCCTGGCGCCGTGCCCGGCGCGATATCGCGGGACTGCTGAAGCAGGATCTGTTCCAGGAAGGTGTCGACGGCGAGGCCGTGGACTGGGCCTGCGGGCGTTTGCTGGCGCGTGACGCGAAGCGGCGCATCCTGATCGTGATATCCGATGGCTGCCCGATGGAACGCGCCACGGCGCTGGCGAACCACGAGCTCTATCTGGACGCGCATCTGAAGGACGTGGTCGCGCGCCACGAAGCCCGCGACGAGGTGGAGATTCTCGGCCTGGGTGTCGGCCTCGACCTGAGCGCCTACTTCTCCCGGAGTCTGGCGACGGATCTCTCCCGTGGCCTGGATAACGCGCTTTTCTTCGACATCGTACAATTGATGGCCGGACGCCATCGGCGCTGATGTCCGCCGCGGCAAACCGCATTCGACGCAGAACAGAAGGGGACAAGGACATGGCAATGAGCAGCGAGGCTGCACGAGGGAAGCCCGAGGTCCAACCGAAGCTGGCAGGCGATACTCCGGCCCTGCGACTGTTCGCGTTGCTGGAAGTGATCGCTTCGAAGGACGATCTCGTTTCGCTGCAGGGACTGGTCGAGGAGACCGGCGTGCCGAAGCCGACGATGCATCGCATGCTGCAGCATCTCGAGGCGGCGGGAATCCTCCAGCGTGACGCCGACGGGCGCCACTACAGTACCGGCGTACGCCTGCGGCGACTGGCCGAGAACATTCTGCTCAACGACACGCTGCACGCTGCCCGCCACGAAGTGCTGCGACGCCTGGTGGACAAGGTCGGGGAGAGCTGCAATCTCACGGCACTCTCCGGCAGCGAGGTGCTGTATCTCGACCGGGTGGAGACGGATGCCCCGCTGCGTTTCTTCCTGCATCCCGGCTCCCGGGTTCCGGTGCACTGCTCCGCCAGCGGCAAGATGTTCCTGTCCCAGATGACCCCCTCCCAGCGTCAGCGCCTGCTGGCCCGGGCACCACTGCAGCGCTACACCCCGAACACCCTGACGGATCCGAAGCGGCTGGAAGCCGAAATCCAGCGCGTGCGCGAGAATGGCTATGCACTGGACGTGGAGGAATTTCTCTCGGGACTGCTCTGTGTTGCCGTGCTTGTCCCTACCGCCGAACGCTCCAATCTCTGCATCGCACTCCAGGCGCCCGTGGTGCGGATTGCCCCGGAGCGCGCCAGGGATCTCCTGCCCCATCTGCAACGGGCGGCCCGCGATCTCGCGAGAATCGAGACCTGAGCCGCGCTTCGGTTGCCATGGCCAGAGGGCAGAACGCCCCGGGATGTGCCGGGGCGTTCGACCGAGTGCCTGCCTTTCGTGAAAGCGGCCTGCTGCCGGGCGTCAGACGTAGTCCTTGTACTTGTCCAGCAGACGAACCGGCTTGGAAAGCGCATCGCGACGGAAGGGATCGCCCAGCTCGCGGGAGCACATGATCTCGAGGATGCAGGTCTTGCCCTCGTTCATTTGCATGTCCACGGCCTTCTTCAGCGCCGGGCCCACGTCCTCCAGCTTGTCCACGGTGATGCCCTCGGTACCCATGGCGCGGCCGATCTCGGCGAAACTCTCGTTCTCCAGCTCGGCGGCAATGAAGCGGCGGTTGTAGAAGTCCACCTGGTTCTTCTTCTCCGCGCCCCACTGGCGATTGTGGAACACCACGGCCGTGACCGGGATGTTGTGCTGGACACAGGTCATGGTCTCCATCAGGCTCATGCGCCAGGCGCCGTCACCGGCGTAGGAGATGGCCG
>SLMR01000187.1 GCA_007133445.1 Aquisalimonas sp.
CACAGGTTCACCACCCAGAACTCCCAGTCCTGACTGTAGATATCCCCGGTCACGCCCCGCTCGATGCCGGCGGCCAGGCCGCCGGTCACGCCGAACAGCAACAGCCACTCCAGCAGCCGTACCCACTCCCGTTTGCCCTCCGCGGGCGCCGGCAGCACCAGAAATCGTCGCTCGGTGAGCCAGGGCAGGTTGGCCGCGATCAGGGCGAGTACGAACAGCAGCAATACGGCAGAAGTCATTCCCATGGCGGTTTACCCGAACGCCGCCATGCAGACGGCCACCAGCGCCCCCGGGAACAGCCCCAGCAGCAGCACGCTCAGCCCGTTGGCAGCCAGCACGGCCTGGAAGCCCGGAGAACCATTCAGCTGCGGCCCCTCACCCTCGGGCTTGTCGAAGTAGCACAGGCGCACCACCCGCAGGTAGTAGAAGGCCCCCACCACGGCACCGATCACGGCCAGAACGGCAAGCCAGATGTAGCCGGCGTCCACGGTGGCCTGGATCACCATCCACTTGGCGTAGAAGCCCACGGTGCCCGGGATGCCGGTGAGCGAGACCATCAACAGCAGCATCACCAGCGCGAACAGCGGGCTGCGCTCGTTCAGACCCTTGAAGTCGCTCAGGTTCTCCGCCTCGAAGCCCTGACGGCTGAGCAGCATGACCACGCCGAAGGTCGCCGCCACGGTGAAGGCGTAGGTCACCGCGTAGAACGTAGCGGCGCCGTAGCCTTCGGCCGTGCCGGCCAGGAAGCCGAGGAAGATGAAGCCGATGTGGTTGAAGGTCGAGTACGCCAGCATGCGTTTAATGTTGGTCTGCACCAGGGCGACGGTATTGCCGATCAGCAGCGAGGCCACCGCCAGCAGCATCACCATCTGCTGCCAGTCCCCGTGCAGGGGCTGCAGGGCATCACCCAGCAGGCGCACGAACAGGCCCACCGCCGCGACCTTGGAGGCGGTGGCGATGAACAGGGTCACGGCCGTGGGTGCGCCCTGGTAGACGTCCGGCACCCACATGTGGAACGGCACGGCGCCGAACTTGAAAGCCACACCCACCACCGCGAACACCAGCCCGAAGGTGAGCAGCAGGCGATCCTCGCCGGCGGCGGCATCGGCAATGGCCGCCAGTTCCAGGCTGCCGGTCGCGCCATAGATCATGGACATGCCGTAGAGCAGCAGGCCGGAGGCCAGCGCGCCCAGCACGAAGTACTTGAAGGCCGCCTCGGAGGCGACCTGGGAACCCCGGCGCATGGCCACCAGCGCATACAGGGACAGGGACATGAGCTCCACGCCCAGGTACAGCACCAGCATGCTGTGGGCGGAGATGGTCACCATCATCCCGAGGGTGGCGAACAGGGTCAGCAGGTAGAACTCGCCCTTGAGCATGCCGCGCTCGCGCAGGTACTCCCGCGAATACGCGAAACCCAGGAACGTGAGCAGGAGCACGGCCACCTTGAGGATCACCCCGAAGGAGTCGGCGATGTAGTTGCCGGTGAAGGTAATGGCCTCGACGCCCCACTGGGTCCAGACGGTCACCACCACCCCGCTCAGCAGTGTCAGCTGGGACAGCCAGTACGCGGGCGTGTGATCCCGATCCGAGCTGAACAGATCGACCACCAGCACCAGGCACGCCATTCCCAGCATCCAGATCTCCGGGAAGGCGATCATCAGGTTCGGTGTCTCGAAGGTGTCCGTCGTCATAGCGTTCCTCTGAGCTCAAAGCCCGGCGGCGACCCTGCCGATCGCCGCCCGTATCCGTTAGCGTGTTACAGGCCGTCGGTGACCACCTCGAGAAGGTGGGCCAGAGACGGCTCCATCACGTTGATCAGCGGCGCCGGCCAGAGGCCGAGCCAGAGCACGGCCGCGGCCAGCAGCCCGAGCACCAGCTTCTCGCTGCCGTCCAGGTCCTGCAGCGCGCCCACCTTGTCATTCGCCACTTCGCCGTACATCACGCGCTTGACCATCCACAGCGTGTAGGCGGCGCCGAGGATCAGGGTCAGCCCGGCCAGGAAGGCGTACCAGAAATTGGCCTGGAACGCGGCCAGGATGACCATGAACTCGCCGACGAACCCGGAGGTGCCCGGCAGGCCAGCGTTGGCCATGGCAAACAGCACGAACAGCCCGGCGAAGACCGGCATCCGGTGCGCCACGCCGCCGTACTCGCTGATCATCCGGGTGTGCATGCGGTCATAGAGCACGCCCACGCACAGGAACATGGCCGCCGAGACGAAGCCGTGGGAGATCATCTGCACCATGGCGCCTTCCAGGGCCAGCAGCGCGCCATCCGTACCGGAGCGCACGACGATCTGGAAGATCAGGAAGAAACCCAGCGTGACAAAGCCCATGTGGGCAATGGACGAATAGGCAATGAGCTTCTTCAAGTCCTCCTGCATCATTGCCACCAGACCGACGTACACCACCGCCACCAGGGACAGGGCGATCATCAGCCAGTCCAGCTCCATGCTGGCCTCGGGCACGATGGGCAGGGCGAAGCGCACGAACCCGTAGCCGCCGAGCTTCAGCATGATCGCCGCCAGGATCACGGATCCGCCGGTGGGCGCCTGCACGTGGGCGTCGGGCAGCCAGGTGTGCACCGGCCACATGGGCACCTTGATGGCGAATGCGAGCAGGAAGGCCACGAACAGCCAGATCTGGGTGCCCAGGGGCAGGTCCAGGCCGTACATGTCCAGAATGCCGAAGCTGCCGGCATGCAGCTGCAGGTAGATCACCGACACCAGCATGAGCACCGAGCCCACGAAGGTGTAGAGGAAGAACTTGAGGGTGGCGTAGATCCGCTCTGCTCCGCCCCAGATACCGATGAGCAGGAACATCGGCACCAGGATCGCTTCCCAGAACACGTAGAACAGGATGGCGTCCAGGGCGGCGAACACGCCGACCATGATGCCTTCCATGATCAGGAAACAAGCCAGGTACATGGCCGGGCGGTACTTGATCTTCTGCCCTGCGGCCAGGACCACCAGCAGGGTCGAGAAGGTGCTCAGCACCACCAGCGGCATGGAGATGCCGTCCACGCCCAGGTGGTAGTTGACGCCCAGCACCTCCACCCAGGGCCGCTTTTCCACGAACTGCATGGCCGCGGTGCCGGGCTCGAAGCCGATGACGAGGCCGAGGCTGAGCACGAATGTCAGACCACTGACCAGCAGCGCGATCATCCGCGCCCGCTCCGCCTTGTGGTCACCAAGCAGGAAGATCAGGGCGCCCCCGAGGATGGGCAGCCAGATGAGCACGCTCAACAAGGGCCAGGAGGATTCCAACATCCGTTACTTCCTTACCAGTTCAAACGGGTTTGGGCGCCGGCTTCCCGGCCGCCACCGTGGTGTCGCGATCCGGAACCTCACCGTACGGTGAAGACGAACCAGGTCAGCAGCACCAGCAAGCCAATGATCATCACGAACGCGTAGTGGTACAGGTACCCGGTCTGGCCGTGGCGCAGCACGGCTGCGACGCGCGCTACGGTGCGCGCAGTGCCGTTGACCAGCAGGCCGTCGATGATCTTCATGTCGGCGCCGCGCCACAGCAGCGTGCCCAGGCCACGGCCGCTGGCCGCGAACACGTTCAGGTACAGCTCGTCGAAGCCGTACTTCCTCTCCAGGATCCGGTACGGGGTGGCAAAGCGCTCGGCCAGCACCCCGGGGAGATCCGGGCGCACCACGTAGAGGTAGTAGGCAACGCCGAAACCGGCGGCGGCCAGGTAGATCGCCGGCGCCACGAAGGCGTGGGCCAGGAACCCGAGCACACTCTCCACACCCATGGCGGCCAGACTGTCGTTCTCCGGCAGCACGGTGATGCTCTCCCCGAACCAGCCGCCGAAGAGCATGGGCATCACGGTGGGCAGACCGATCAGCACCGACGGAATTGCCAGCAGGATCAGCGGCACCGTCACCACCTTCGGGCTCTCATGCAGGTGACTGCGGGTGTGCTCGTCCATGCGCTCCTGGCCGTGGAACACCAGGAACAGCAGCCGGAAGCTGTAGAGCGCGGTCACGAACACGCCCAGCAGCACCGCCCAGTAGGCGAACGTGGAACCGGCGCGGTCGGAGTAAGCCACGGCCTCGATGATGGCGTCCTTCGAGAAGAAACCGGAGAAGGCCGGGAAGCCGATCAGCGCCAACGTGCCGAGAAGCATGGTCCAGTAGGTCACGGGCATGTACTTCTTCAGCCCGCCCATCTCGAACATGTCCTGCTTGTGGTGCATGGCGATGATCACCGAGCCCGCGCCCAGGAACAGCAGCGCCTTGAAGAAGGCGTGGGTCATCAGGTGGTAGACGCCGGCGGCGTAGGCGGAGGCACCCAGCGCCACCACCATGTAGCCCAGCTGCGACAGCGTGGAATACGCCACCACGCGCTTGATGTCCCGCTGCACCAGCCCGATCAGCCCCATGAACAGGGCCGTGATGGCGCCGATGACCAGGATGAACGTCAGCGCCGCTTCGGAGAACTCGAAGATGGGCGACATGCGCGCCACCAGGAAGATGCCGGCGGTCACCATGGTGGCAGCGTGGATCAGCGCCGAGATGGGGGTCGGGCCCTCCATGGAGTCCGGCAGCCACACGTGCAGCGGCACCTGAGCGGACTTGCCCATGGCGCCGATGAACAGCAGGATCGCCGCCACCGTGACCACCTGCCACTCGGCGGCGCCGAAGATGCTCATGGTCTGATCAGGGTTGGCCGCCACTTCCGTGAACACCTCGGCGTAGTTGAGGCTGCCGAAGTACAGCAGCACCGCGCCGATGCCGAGCAGGAAGCCGAAGTCCCCGACCCGGTTGACCAGGAACGCCTTGAGGTTGGCAAACACGGCGCTGGGACGGTTCATCCAGAAGCCGATCAGCAGGTAGGAGACCAGGCCCACGGCCTCCCAGCCGAAGAACAGCTGC
>SLMR01000393.1 GCA_007133445.1 Aquisalimonas sp.
CCCGGCCGACGATGTCGCCGAGCACTGCGACAGCCCGCTGCGCCTCGCGGATACGGGCATCGAGGGCGCCGAGGAACTGCGCCGGGCCTTTGCGCCATTCGCCGAGGAATTCAGCGAGCTGACCGGCGTCGAGATGGAATTTTTCCCGCTGAGCGACCGCACCTCCGCCGCCAACGCGCTGCGCTACGACTCCATCGACCTGGTGCTGGCCGGCCCGTCCGAGTACGTGGTGATGACGTCGGTCTCGGGGAACGTGTCGCCGGCGTTCGGGCTGGAGCGGGACGGCTACGGTGCCTACATCGTCGCCCACAGTGATCTCGGGCTCGACGGCATTGAGGACCTGGAAGGCAAGCATCTGGCATTCGGCAGCGTCGGTTCCACCACCAACCACATCACCCAGGGCTGGATGATCGAGGACGCCGGCCTGAGCCTGGGCGACGACGTGCGCTACACCCACGCCGGTGACGCCCGGGTGCAGACCTTCGTCAACGGCGACGTGGATGCCGCCGCCATCGGTTACCGGGACGTGGACATCATCGAAGAGTACGACCCGGACCTGGAATACGACATCATCGCCGACAGCGGCACCATGCCGCGGGATGTCTTCGTGGCCCGGGATGCCCTGGGCGAACAGTGCATCCAGGCCATCAGCGACACCGCCATGGCGTACGAGGACGAGCTGTTCCAGGCCTTCGTCCAGCCGGCGGCCGACGAGCCCGACACCGATGAAGGGCAGGAGCGCTCCAAGTACCTGGGCGCCAAATTCGTCGACGACATCACCGACGAGGAATACGACATGGTGCGCGAGGCCTACGACGTGCTCGGCCTCGACCTCTGAGTCACGCATCCATGGCGCAGCGGGGCGGTCCGGCTGATGGTCGGTCCGCCCCGATGACGTTCCGGACCGGACCACCGCCCGACATCCCACGGAGGCAACCATGTCAGTGATTCACGCGGAAAACGTCCACAAGCGTTTCGGCAAGGTGCACGTCCTGCGCGGCATCGATTTCCAGATCCCTGAGCGGGAAGGCGCTATCCTGCTCGGCGCCAACGGCTGCGGCAAGTCAACGCTCATGCGCTGCATGAACGGCCTCGCCCGCCCGGAGCAGGGCTCGATCCATGTCCACGGCACCGACGTGGCCAGCTGCAGCCAGCGCAAACTGCGCGCGGTACGCCGGCAGGTCGGCATGGTGTTCCAGAATTTCAACCTGGTGGGCAACCTCAGCGTATTCCAGAACGTGCTCTACGGCGGGCTGGCGCGCCATCGCAGCTTCTTTGCGATTGCGGCGCCACTGGCCTCCAGGGAGGAGCGCGAGTACGCCATGCATTGCCTGGAGCGGGTCCAGCTCGCGCACTGCGCGGATCAGCGCGCCGACCAGCTCTCCGGTGGCCAGCAGCAGCGGGTCGCCATTGCCCGGGTGCTGATGCAGCAGCCGTCCGTGGTGCTGGCCGATGAACCGGTTGCCAGCCTCGACCCGAAGGCGGCGCGGGAGGTCATGAACCTGCTCTGGAACGTCGTGCGCGAGGAAGGCATGACACTGCTGTGCACGCTGCACCAGCTCGACTTTGCCATGGAGTACGGCGATCGCGTCATCGGCATGAAAGCCGGTCACGTTCAGGTGGACCGGCCCATGGGGCAGACCAGCCGCGATGAGCTGCAGTCCCTCTACGAAGGCAACGTGCGGGTAGACGAAACCCCCTCCGACGCCGTCACGCCGCTGAGGCGGGCGTCCTGAGGCGCTACCCCGTCGCTTTTCTCCGAATGTCCAGGAGTTGATTGCAATGGCTTCCCCCGAGCAGCCCGGGGGCCAGCACGGCCCCCAACCCAGCCGTTTCGAACTGCCCTCTGTATTCACATGGGTGGTCCTGGTCGGCTTCCTCGCCTTCTTCATCCAGGGCATTACCGCCGTGGACGTGGAGGGCTCCCGCCTGATCGCCGGCGTCGGCAACATGGGCGATTTCATCGCCCGGGCCGTACCGCCGGACATGAGCCGGCTCGGCCCCATCACCGGCTACATGCTGGAGACGCTGAACATGGCCATTGTCGGTGTGGCCTTCGGCGTGGTGCTGAGCGTGCCGCTGGCGCTGCTGTCGTCGCGGAACACCACGCCCCACCCCATCGTCCGGATCATCGCGCGGGGCGTGACTGCCGTGCTGCGAACCATCCCGGAGCTGATCTGGGCGCTGATCTTCGTCGCCGCGGTGGGGCTCGGTCCGCTGGCGGGCATTCTTGCCATCATCATGGACACCATCGGCTTCTGCGCCCGTTTCTTCGCCGAACGCATCGAGGAGATCCGTGCCGGCCCCTCCGAGGCGATCAAGTCCACCGGTGGTGGCCGCAGCGCCGTGATCTTCGGCGCCATCCTGCCCGAGGCCATGCCGTCCATGACCGCCACGAGCCTGTACGGCGTGGAGAAGGCCATCCGGTCCGCGGTGATTCTCGGGCTGGTGGGCGCGGGCGGCATCGGTGTCGAGCTCAGTTCGGCCATGAGCCTGTACCGGTATGATGTGGCCCTGACCATCATCATCGTGATCGTTGCGGTGGTCGTGGTGGTGGAAACCATCTCCTCCGCGATCCGCCGACGCATCATGTGAGGTGGCCGTCACGGCATTGCAACGGGACGGTCATGGCGCTGTCATATTACACTGCTTCAATACCGGCAGTTTCCGCAGCGGCCGAGGCCGGAATGACCAGAACCGTACTGATCGTGGACGACGAGCAAGCGATCCGGGAAATGGTGGAGTTCAGCCTGGAACGGGCCGGATTCCAGGTGATCGAGGCGGCGGACGCCGCCGAGGCCCGGGTCGCGCTGGTGGATCGACGCCCGGACCTGATCCTGCTGGACTGGATGCTGCCGGACATGAGCGGGCTGGATCTGGCCCGGGCCCTGCGCCGGGAGAACCTGGCGCAGGAGATCCCCATCGTCATGCTTACGGCCCGTACCGAAGAGGAAGACAAGGTCCGGGGGCTCGACGCCGGCGCCGACGACTACGTCACCAAACCGTTCGGGCCCCGGGAGTTGATCGCCCGCATCAAGGCCGTTCTGCGACGTGCGGCGGGCGACGACCCCAACGAGATCCTGGAGATGGGGCCGCTACGCATCGAGGTGGCGGCCCACCGGGTTCTGGTCCACGATCAACCCGTGCATCTCGGCGCCACCGAGTTCCGGCTGCTGAAATTCTTTGTGGCCCACCCTGATCGGGTCTACACTCGCGAACAGCTCCTGGATCACGTCTGGGGGCCGAACGTGTATGTGGAAGAGCGCACCGTGGACGTGCACATCCGCCGACTCCGCAAGGCGCTGGACGGCACGGGTGCCGAGCGCTTCGTGCAGACGGTGCGTGGCGCGGGTTATCGCTTCTCCACCCGCGAGTGAGCGCGCGCAGGGTGTCCGGCTATCACCGCCCGCTGCCTGCGCTCCACGCTACCCGGTCAGCGAGGGATCTGACGCCGCATGATCTACCATTCCCCATGGCCCGCCGAAATCCGTCGGTTTGCCCTGATCATGGCCCCGGCGGCGGTGGCCGGCATCATGCTTGATCTCGTCTGGCTGGCCCTGCTGGCCGGCGTCGCAGTGTATCTGGCATGGCACCTCAGGCAGATGTACAAGCTGCTGCAGTGGTTGCGCTACTCGCGCAGCATGCATCCGCCGGAGAGCTCCGGCCTGTGGGGCGAGATCTACGAGCAGGTCTACCAGATGCAGCGCCGGAATCACCGTCGCAAGAAACGGCTGGGCGCCGTGCTGCGGGAGTTCCGGCAGTCCACGGCAGCCATGCCGGATGGCACCATCGTGCTGACGCCCGACCATCGCATCGTCTGGTTCAACGCCGCCGCGCAACGGCTGCTGAACCTGAGCACGGGCAACGACCTGGGGCAGCACATCCTGAACCTGGTGCGCAGTCCGCGCTTTGTCGAGTACTTCCACAGCGGGACATTCCACGATCCGGTGGAAATGGACAGTCCGTTCCAGCGGGGCGTACGCCTGTCACTGCAGTTGATCCCCTACGGCGAGAATCAGCGGCTGCTGATCGTCCGTGACATCACGCGCATGCATCGCCTGGAGCAGGTGCGGCGCGACTTCGTGGCCAATGCCTCCCACGAGCTGCGAACGCCGTTGACCGTGATCACCGGCTACCTGGAGCACATGCGCGATGACGATGGCGCCGCCGCTCGCGAGTGGCAGCGCCCGGTGCAGGAAATGCACACCCAGGCCGCACGCATGCGCAGCATCCTTGAAGACCTCCTCCTTCTCTCCCGACTGGACGCTCAACCGGACCCGGAAGCCGAGGAGCCGGTCCGGGTGGCGGAGCTGATCCGCGGTATCTGCAAGGATGGCCAGGTGGTGGCCGGAGACAGGGTGAAACTGGACTGCGACCTGGCGGAGGGTGTCGTGATCCATGGAACCCGCGCGGAGCTTCGCAGCGCGTTTTCGAATCTGGTGCAGAACGCCGTGAAGTACACCCCGAAGGATGGCGACGTCACCCTACGGTGGTTCATCGACAGCGACGGCAGCGGCTGTTTCGAGGTGACGGATACCGGCATCGGCATTGCGGCAGAACACATTCCCCGCCTCACCGAACGCTTCTACCGGGTGGATGCGGGCCGCTCGCGGGACCGTGGTGGCACGGGGCTGGGCCTGTCCATCGTCCGCCATGCACTGCAGCGGCACGAGGCGACGCTGGAAATAGAAAGCCGGGAAGGCGAAGGCAGCACGTTCCGCGCGCGCTTCCCGTCGACGCGGCTGTATCCGGAGGGGCCGCGGCCGGTTGCGGCGGGGGTGGGTGGGGCCGATTGAAGAAGGCCGTCCGGGCGCTTTGCGGTGCATCAAGATGCACCCTACGCATGCCCGCCCTCCAGCAGCCAAGGCACCCTCGCG
>SLMR01000217.1 GCA_007133445.1 Aquisalimonas sp.
ACCAGGCTCTGGACGATATTGTCGATGCGCTGGGCCTGGTTCAGGACTTCCTCGGCGATAGCCTGGCTGCGTTCCGGGTCGGTGTCCTCGTCCCGCAACTCCTGGGCGAGACACGAGATGCCGGTGACCGGGTTGCCGATCTCGTGGGCAACCCCCGCGGCCAGCCGACCGATGGAGGCGAGGCGCGCGCTGTGGGCGAGCTCCTGCTCCAGCACCGACACCTCGGTGAGGTCCTCGATCAGGACCACCGTGTCATCGCTGCGGCTGGTCAGCCCGGGGTCCTCGATGGTGGCCTTGTGCAGGCTGTACCAGCGTGGCCGGCCATCGGCGTGAATCTCCTGGCGGTGCCAGTGGTCGGCGTCGCCGGCGAGGAAATCCCCCAGCAGCGGGCCCCAGGGGGCGGGGAGTTCATCCACGCGGCGGCCGATCACGTCCGCCATGGGGATCCCGGTGAGTTCGGCAATGGCAGGGTTCCAGCGCACCAGACGGCCGCCCTGGGCGACGGCGCACACACCCAGGGGCAGATCCTCGATAATCTGCCGGTGATACCGCCGCAGGCGGTCAAGTTCCGCGGCCAGACCCCGAAGTCGGGTCCGTGAGGTCTCCAGGCGGTCCTCGATCAGGCGCACGTTCTGGGCCAGAGCGGTGCGGCTGCCGGTGTCCAGCTGCAGGCGTTCGTCCACGATCATGCGTGCCAGCACCGGGCCCATCATGCCGGAGATGTTGCGCTCGATCTGGGCGCGCAGGCCGTGGAGATGGTTGGGCCGTGTCTCGTCCCAGGACAGCCCCAACTCGCGCACGGCCTTCTCCACCTCCTTGCGCGCCGGGGTCTTGCCCATCACCGTGGCAAGCCGCTTCACGAACTGCCGGGGTGAGCGTGCCTGCAGATCGCCGGTCGGCAGGGAGGGGTTGAGATCCCGGCAGGCGGCCGCCGCCTCCCGCTCGCGCTCGTCAGGGCGGGTCAACAGGGAGACGACAACGAACAGCAGGGCGTTCAGGCTCAGGGACCAGAACGTGGCCGATTGATGCACGGCCTGGCTGTCGCCCGGCGACGCGAGTCCCATCCAGGCCATGGTGCTGTCGCCGGTGACTGGTGGCAGCATGACCGTGAACAACCAGACCGCCGAACCGCCCACCAGGCCGGCCAGGAAACCGTGACTGGTGGCCCGCGGCCAGAACAGCAGGCCGACGATCCCGGGAAGCAGCTGGGCCATGGCCAGGAACGAGATCAGCCCCCAGCCCACCAGACCGGCAGTGGGCTCCAGAATGATGTAGAAGCCGTAACCGGCGGCGATGACGCCCACCATGACGATCCGGCGCGTCCAGCGCAGGGCACCGTAGAGGTCGCGGCGGGGTTTCGGCCCGGCCAGCGGCAGCACCAGGTGATTCAGGGTCATGGCGGATGTGGCCAGGGTGCTGACGACGATCATGGCGCTGGCCGCCGAAATGCCGCCCAGATAGGCAAGCAGCGCCAGTGTGGGGCTGCCGCTGGCCATGGAAATGCCCAGGATGTAGTAGTCCGCCGATGTCCCGGGCTGCAGCACCTGTCCGGCCCAGAGAATCGGCGGTATGACCAGCGTCAGCGCCAGCAGGAACAGCGGGAACCCCCAGCTCGCCACCTGCAGGTGGCCGGGGCTCTGGTTCTCGGCGAACAGCATATGGAACTGTCGTGGCAGCAGGAACGCCGCCGCGAAGGCGAGGATCAGCAGGCTGGTCCAGGGGCCTTCGCGGGCCGGCTCATACAGGGCCTCAAGGTGTTCCGGGTTGGTGGCAAGCCACTCGTGCATGCCGCCAAGCCCGCCGAACGCCATGGTCACCGCAACGCCCGCCACCAGCAGCAATGCCACGAGTTTCATGAGGGACTCGAAGGCGATGGCCGCGACCAGGCCGTCGTGGTGTTCGCGGGGGGAGACGTGTCGGGCACCGAAAATCATTGTGAACACCGTCACCAGTACCACGAACCAGAAGGCCAGGACGTCCGGTGACGATTCCCGCGTCAGCACCTGAGTGGACTCCGCCACGGCGCGGATCTGCAGCGCGATGTAGGGGAGTACGCCCGCCAGCATGAGTACGGTGACGGCGATGCCCACGGGCTGGCTGTTGAAGCGGAAGGCGAACAGGTCCGCTACCGAGGTGAGCTGGTACGTGCGGGTGAGCCGGAGAATCGGCATGAGCAGCACCGGCGTGAGCACGAACGCCAGGGTGACGCCCAGGTAGATGGTGAGATAGTTCAGCCCCTGGTCCTGGGCGAAGCCGACACTGCCGTAGTAGCTCCAGGTGGTGGCGTAAACCCCGAGCGAGAGGACGTAGACAATAGGGTTGCGCGTTAGCCAGACCGGGAGCCATTGCCGGTCCGTCACGTAGGCGATCAGGAACAGCAGCAGCAGATAGCCGACGGCAACGGCCGACAGAAATCCGAGGTCAAGCGTCATGATGCCCCTGGCGTCGGGCGAGGGCTGCCGTCAGTCCGATGAGCACCGCCCACAATAACCAGGCCGTGTACCAGGGGGCGCCCACGCTCATCCACCAGGTGGTGAACGGGGATGCCAGCAACAGCAGCCCGAGCAGAAACAGCAGCACGCTCAGGCCGGCCGCGCTCGTTTCCTGAAACTGAGCCATCGCGGTTCTCCTCCGGTCAAGTTCCATTATTCTTGTTTTGTTACCGAAGGTAGCACAGCTGTTGGCTGGCGGCGACTCCCTCTTGCGGTGTTACTCCTGCCGGGAGCGCTGCTCGTCGTGTATCGGCGAGGGCGCCTCGCGCCGGCCACGCAACGGCGCCGGATCCCAGTGCTCCCGCGCCCAGGCCCACAGGTCGTCGACCGTGCCTCGGGCCAGCGCCGGAGGGGGGTGCTGACACAGGAACACCAGGGCAGCGTGCAGCAGAGGCGCCGGGGTGCTGTCGTCCAGCGGCTGCGCCCGGTTTTGCTTGCTGAGCTTGCGGCCCTCGAGGTTGACGGCCACCGGCAGGTGGCCGTAGCGGGGTGCCGGTGCATCAAGGTGATCGAGCAGCAGGAGCTGTGGCGGCGTGCAGGGGAGCAGGTCATGGCCGCGCACCACGTGAGTGATGCCGCTGGCGGCGTCGTCCACGGCAGCGGCCAGATGGTAGGCGGGCCAGTCGTCGGCGCGCTGGACCAGGAAATCTCCGATATCGCTGGCCAGGTCACAATCCACCGGGCCCTGGAAGTCGTCCTCGAAGCGGATCCGGCCCGTGGCCCGGGCGCGCCACGTCCGCGCCTGCCGGCCCGGTGGCAGCCCGTCCCGGCAGGTGCCCGGGTAGAGGATGCCGTTGACGCCGGGCCGGCCGAGCCGAAGCACCTCCTTCCGGGTACAGCCGCAGGGAAAGATCGCGCCCCGGTCGCGCAGGTGTTCGAGCGCGTCATCGTAGGCTGCCCGACGGCGGCTCTGGAATACGACCGGCCCATCGGACCGCAAGCCGAAGCGCTCCAGAGTGCGCAGAATGCTGTCCGCGGCCCCGGGCTGCTCCCGGTCCGGGTCGATATCGTCGATGCGGACCAGCCACTCCCCGCCGTGGCGCCGAGCTTCCAGGAAGGAACCCACGGCGGCAATCAGCGAGCCGAAGTGGAGGGGGCCCGTGGGGCTCGGCGCGAAGCGGCCCCGGTAGTTGCCGGATCCTGCCTCCGCTTCGGCTGCCGTCATTCGCTGTCCTGGCTGATCCTGCGCAGGGCCGTACCCTGACGACGGCGCGCCTCCTGGCGGATGAAGGCGACCAGTCGTTCGCGGTCTGCCGGTTGCATATGCGTCACCGTCAGTCCGGCGCGGAAGCGGGCTGCTGGCCGGGTCAGCTCCACCAGGTAGTTCACTCGGCATTGCAGGACGATGGGCTCGAGCCGATGCTCCTCGTGATTGGGCAGAATGGCCCGGACCTCCACCGACTCTCCGGCCACGAGCGGCGTGTCCACGAGCACGGCCAGGCCGCGCTGGAGCAGGCTTTCGCTGACTGCCACGATGGTTTCGCCGCTGGCGCGCACCAGATGGATTTCCTGCTTCCAGGCAGTGCGCGGAAACTGCTCCTTGTAGTGCATGGGACCCGTCCGCTGGCTGTCGTTCGGCCTGTCAGTATAGACGTCGATGACCGCGCCGGTGCAAGCGTACTAAGGCAGCGTCACGGGCTGCGGCGGCGTCCAGCCCGGTGCACGATGCTCGGCGATCACGGAGGTGTAAATGCCGCCGCGCACGTTGAATACGCCCGTGACCCGCATGAACCGCGGCTGGGTGGCCGCAACCAGATCGCCGAGAATGTCGTGGGTGACCTTCTCGTGGAACGCACCCACGTCCCGGAACGACCAGATGTAGAGTTTCAGGGATTTCAGCTCCACGCAGTCCCGGTCGGGCACGTATTCCAGATGAATGGTGGCGAAATCCGGTTGCCCGGTCTTGGGGCACAGACAGGTGAACTCCGGGATTTCCATGCGGATGGTGTAGTCCCGGTCCGGATGCGGGTTGGGGAAGGTCTCCAGTTCGCGGCTCGGTTCGGTGGACATGGCTTTCCAATCAGGGTGGTGAACGGGATAATGGCGCCGGGCTCGCTCACCCGGGTGACGCCCGTAGTCTACCGGCCGGTTCGCCGCTCGGCCATGCACGGCCGCTGGGCGGCGGCACAGGGACGATTCGGATGCGCCTGAAGAAGATCAAGCTTGCCGGGTTCAAGTCGTTCGTGGACCCCACCACCGTCCATCTGCCGGGTAACCTGGTCGGGGTGGTGGGCCCCAACGGCTGCGGCAAGTCCAATGTCATCGATGCGGTGCGCTGGGTCATGGGGGAGAGTTCCGCCAAACACCTGCGCGGCGAGTCCATGGCGGATGTCATTTTCAACGGCTCCAGCAGCCGCAAGCCCGTGGGCCAGGCCTCC
>SLMR01000249.1 GCA_007133445.1 Aquisalimonas sp.
ACTGCGCCCGCGACCGAGGTGATCGCCGAGGCCAACAGCGTCGTCAACCTGTTCCACTACGCCAGCGAGGGCGACAAGGGGTCGCACCTGGGCGTGATCCACACGACCCTGGAGCGCGACGCCCAGCTCCATGCCCATGCGGTGCATGCCGGCGGACAGCGGTTACGCACGGACTTCTACATCAATCTCGATGGCCCGGGTGCACACGCATCCCTGAACGGCCTCTACCTGGTACACAACGGCCAGTTCTCGGACATCCACACCTGGGTGCGCCACAACGCTGACCACTGCACCAGCGAGCAGCTGGTCAAGGGCGTGCTCGAGGGCAAGGCCGAGTCCGTGTTCGATGGCCTGATCCAGGTGGCCAAGGGCGCCCAGAAGACCGATGCCGGACAGGAAAACCGCAACCTGCTGCTGAGTCCGAAGGGGATCGCGCACTCCAATCCGCGGCTGGAGATCTACGCCGACGACGTCAAGTGCGGGCACGGCTCCACGGTGGGGCAGCTGGACGAGAACGCGGTGTTCTACATGCGCACCCGGGGCGTCTCCGACGAGGAGGCCCGCGGCGTGCTAACCTTCGCCTTTGCCAACGAAATGCTCGATGACATGGCCCTGCCGTCGCTGCAGGCGTACGAGCGCGAGGCCCTGTTGTCGTTGCTGCCCGGTGAGGAGGCGGTGAGGAAGCTGCTATGAGTCAGGTCGACCCGGTGGTCAGCGGACCGTCGGGGCTGGACGTGGAGGCCATCCGCGCCCGGTTCCCGATTCTGCACCAGGAGATCAACGGCAAGCCGCTGGTCTATCTGGACAATGGCGCCACGGCGCAGAAGCCCGACGTGGTGATCGACGCCATCAGTGACTGCTACCGCAGTTACTACGCCAATATCCACCGGGGCGTCCACGATCTCTCGCAGCGCTCCACCACCGCCTTCGAGGCGGTGCGTGGCACCGTACGGCGGTTCCTGAACGCGCCGTCCGAGGAGGAGGTGGTGTTCACCCGCGGCACCACCGAGGGCATCAACCTGGTCGCCAACAGCTTCGTGCGGCCGCGGCTGAAGGCCGGCGACGAGATCCTCATCACCGGCATGGAGCACCATTCCAACATCGTGCCCTGGCAGCTGCTGTGCGACGCCACCGGGGCGAAGCTGGTGGTGGTGCCCTTCTCCGATGCCGGGGAACTGGATCTGGACGACGTGGCCGCGCGCATCAACGAGCGCACGAAGATCGTCAGCGTGATCCATGTCTCCAATGCCCTGGGCACCATCAACCCGGTGGCGGAGATCGTCGCGCTGGCCCATGCGCAGGATGTCCCCGTGCTGGTGGACGGTGCCCAGTCCGCTCCCCACATGGCGGTGGACGTGCAGGCCCTGGGCTGCGATTTCTTCGTCTTCTCCGGGCACAAGACCTACGGCCCCAGTGGCGTGGGCGTGCTCTGGGGGCGCTACGACCTGCTCGCCGCCATGCCGCCGTGGCATGGCGGTGGCGACATGATCAAGACCGTCACCTTCGAGCGCTCGGAGTTCGCCGAGCCACCGCAGCGGTTCGAGGCGGGTACCCCGAACATCGCCGGCGTGATCGGCATGGGTGCCGGGCTGGACTGGCTGATGGAGCAGGGCCTGGACAGGGTGGCCGCCCACGAGGCGGATCTGCTGGGCTACGCCCACGAGCAGGTGGAGGCCATGGACGGGGTGCGCATCATCGGCAACGCCCGGCACAAGGCGGCCGCGCTGTCGTTCGTCATGGACGAAGCGCATCCCCACGACATCGGCACCATCCTCGACAACGACGGCGTGGCGATCCGCTCCGGCCACCATTGCGCCCAGCCCGTGATGCAGCGCTATGGTATCCCCGCCACCGCGCGGGCATCCTTCGGCGTCTACAACACCCGGGCGGAGGTGGATCGGCTGGTCGCCTCCATCGACAAGGTCCGGCGCCTGTTCGCGTGAATGGCTGACGATCTCTTCCAGCTCTACCAGGACGTGGTCCTGGAGCACAATCGCAACCCGCGTAACTACGTGGCCGTGGATCCGTTTACCCATCAGGGCCACGGGTACAACCCGCTGTGCGGCGACAGCATCGAGCTGACCCTGGACGTGGAGAACGGCGTGATCCGGGCCATCGGGTTTCAGGGTGAAAGCTGCGCGATTGCCACCGCGTCCGCATCCCTGCTCACCGAGCACCTGCGGGGGTGCACCGTAACGGAGGCGCAGCTGCTGGCCGAGCGCTTCCGGGCGGCGCTGGCGGGTGGCGAGGATCCACCGGAGCTGCCTGAAGGGCTGGAGCCGCTCCGGGCAGTGCGCCGGTTTCCGTCTCGCATCAAGTGCGCGCAGCTCGCCTGGGCCTCCCTGGAAGCCGCTCTCAGCGGCGACGGTGCGGCAAGCACCGAGGCTCGCCTTTCCTGACGAACCGCCCTTGAGCGTGCGCTGTCGTTGGCCAGCGTCAGTTCGGTAGGACGCGGGGCAACTGGCAGACTGTGATTCCTGCGGAATGCCTCCACTTCTTCAGCACGGCTGGTCTGTTACGCTATGCGGCGATTCTGTCGACCCGGTGAGAGCCATGCGTTCGATGTTCGCCACTGCCGAGACCCGCATGCGCCAGCGTCAGCGCCTCGGCCACGGGCTCGCCCTGCTGGCTACCCTGCTGATTCTGGCGGGTGCCTACGGCCTCGAGTGGGTGGCCGGCATGGAGCCCTGTCCGTTGTGTATCGTGCAGCGGCTCGTATTCGTGGGTCTCGCCGCGGTGTTCCTGGCGGGCTTCCTGCACGGATCGGCGGGCTGGGGCAGGTTCGTGTATGCCGGCCTGGCCACGGTGGTTTCGGCGCTGGGGGTGGCCGTGGCCAGTCGCCATCTATGGCTGCAGAGCCTGCCGCCGGAGGAGGTCCCGGCGTGCGGCCCTGGTCTGGACTACATGGTGGACACCTTCGGGTTCCTGGAGACCGTCCCCATGGTGCTGGCCGGTTCCGGGGAGTGTGCGGAAGTCCACACCGTACTCGGGCTGACGCTGCCGGGCTGGACGCTCGGCGCCTACATCGTGCTCGCCCTCTGGGCACTCTTGGCCACCCGGTGGCCGCGTTAACGAGACAGGGGTTGTCCAACCACGCCCATGGCGCGCAAGTCTTCCCGTAAAGCCCGATCCGCGTCGCGACGCTGGCCGTGGCCGCGCTTGCTGCTGGCCGGCGTGTTGCTCATGCTCCTCGCCACCGCGGGCTGGGTGGCATGGCTGGATTACCAAGTGCGTACGCAGTTCGAGAGCAAGCGCTGGTCCGAACCCGCAACGGTGTATGCGCGGCCGCTTGAGCTGTATCCCGGGCTGGAACTGGGGCCGCGGGAGCTGGCGGCGGAACTGGACGCCGCCGGCTACCGCGAGGCGGCTGATGGTAAGCGCCCGGGCACCTGGCGCCGGAACGGCGAGCGTGTCGTCCTGACCACCCGGGCATTCGACCACTGGGACGGTCACGAACCCTCCCGCACGGCCGAGTTGCGTTTCGAGGGTGACCGACTGTCCGCATTGAGCGCGCCTGATGACAGCGGACCGCTGGACCTGCTGCGCGTTGACCCGGCCACCATCGGTGCCATTGCCGCGACGCGTCGCGAGGATCGCCTCCTGGTCCAGCTGGAGGACGTGCCGCCAACCCTGATCGGCGCGCTGCTGGCGGTGGAGGACCGCCGCTTCCACCGCCATTTCGGTATTTCGCCGACCGGCATCGCCCGCGCGGCCATGGCCAACATCCGTGCCGGCCGCATCGTCCAGGGCGGTAGTACGCTGACACAGCAGCTGGTGAAGAACATCCACCTCACCGGCGAGCAGACCCTGTGGCGCAAGGCCAACGAAGCCGTCATGGCCGTGCTGCTCGAGCTCCGCTACGACAAGCGCACCATCCTGGAGACCTACATGAACGAGGTCTTCATTGCCCAGGACGGCGATCGCGCCGTGCACGGGTTCGGGCTTGCGGCGCAGTACTTTTTCGGTGAACCCCTGGCAGATCTGCCCATCGAGCAGCAGGCGTTGCTGGTGGCCATGATCAAGGGGCCCAGTGCCTATCATCCGCGTCGTCATCCCGAGCGCGTCCGGGAGCGGCGTGACCTGGTGCTGGAGGTCATGGCAGCCAGCGGCGTCGTGGACGAGGAGGCTGCCCGGGCCGCCCGGCAGCGCCCACTTGGTGTGCTCGAGGAGCGCCAGGCGGCCCGGCACAACTATCCGGCCTTCATGGAGCTTGTCCAGCGTCACCTGCAGCGGGATTACCAGCGCGAGGACCTGCAGAACGAGGGGCTGCGCGTCTTCTCGACGCTGTCCCCCCGGGTCCAGAACGCGGCGGAGGAGGGCGTCGCCCGCCGTCTCGACGGCGAGGACGACGCGCTGGAGGCGGCAGTGGTTATGCTGGATCTGGACGCAGGTGAGGTGTCCGCTCTGGTGGGCGGCCGGGATCCAGGGTTCGCCGGCTACAATCGGGCGCTGGATGCGCGCCGGCCCATCGGGTCGCTGGTCAAGCCCGCCGTCTATCTGGCCGCCCTGGAGCGACCGGCGGGCTGGGGGCTCGCCAGCGTGCTCGACGACAGTCCCCTGCGCCTGGGGGACGATCAGGGCGAGGCGTGGACACCGCGCAACTTCGACGGCGAGTTCCGGGGTGACGTCCTGCTGGTGGACGCGCTGGGTCACTCGTATAACATACCTGCCGTTCGCCTCGGCGCGGATGTGGGCGGCACAGCCGTGGTTGATGTCATGGGTCGGCTCGGGCAGGAGCGGCCACGGCGGGTGTTTCCGTCGTACATGCTTGGTACCGCCGAACTGTCCCCCCTGGACGTGGCCGGAATGTATCAGGTGTTCGCCAACGAGGGGTTCGATACCCCGCTGCGGGCCGTCCG
>SLMR01000348.1 GCA_007133445.1 Aquisalimonas sp.
AGCCCCGCCGCCAGGGACTGGAGGGCCTCGACTACATCTACTATCGGGACCATCTACAGGAGATTCTGGCGGGCCTGGAAATCCGCGGCCCCGATGCACGCGTGCGCAAGGCGGTGAACGCCATCACGGCTCCCGTGTTCCATCTGGTCTGGTGGGGAACGCTGGAGAACCTGCGCGAGGGGGACACCGACTGGAGCCGGGCGCTGCTGGGCCGGCTGACACCACCGGCGACGCCGCCTCTTCCGCCCCGGCGGACGGAGGAGTTGATCGCTCTCCTGCGCGACCAGACCTCCGGCCGTTACTAACCTGCTCAGAAGGTTAGTAACGCCGCAGAGGAACGGCCGCGGGCGCACGCCAGCGTGCTATCGCTACTGTGAGCGCCCGCTGAATCGCCTGCTGGTCCGGCGGCTGCACCAGCAATTCCTGGAGCGGCAGCTCTTCGCCGACCTGCGCGGCCAGCAACACATCGCCGGAATTGCCGATGAGGATACGTCTGACGCCGGGATACAAGGCCCGGGTGCGCTTAAGGAGTATCAGTGGATCCATGTCGCAGGGTGCCCCGTCGACGATCAACGCCGCACGGTCCGCGACGGCCATGGCCTCGCAAGCGTCCGCAGCGGTCGACACCAGCGTCGGCTCGGCAGCATCTGCGGACAAGGCCTCACTCACACGGCGCTGCAGGCCCGGGTTCCTTGAGATGACCACCACCGACGGCCTGTCGTCGCGCTTGCCACCGTCACCCAGGAGCGACTTCTGCTGCCGGACCAGCTCCTCGAACTGCCCTGCCGGCAGTGGTCCGGTCACGTAATAACCCTGCATCCAGTCGCAACCGCTGCGGCGCAGGAAACGCAGCTGCCCGAAGGTCTCCACGCCCTCCGCCACCAGCTCGCAGCCCAGGCTGTGCCCCATGGCCACGATGGCCCGGACGATTTCCGCGGTACCCGGGTCACTGGTGACATCGGCAACGAAGGCCTTGTCGATCTTGATGGTATCCACCGGGAAGCGACGGAAGTAGCTGAGACTCGAATAGCCGGTGCCGAAATCGTCCACGGCGATGGACAGCCCCAGGCCCTTGAGGGATTCCAGAGTCGAAGCCGCCCGGGCGGGGTTGTGAACCAGGGAACTCTCGGTGATCTCGAGCTCCACGCACTCCGGTGTCGCCAGAGTTTCCTCAAGAATGCTGCTGACCCGCTGGACCAGGGTCGGATCATCGAGCTGTCGCGCGGACAGGTTCACTGATACCCGCACCCGGATGCCGTGGCGGCGCTCCCAGTGCCGCTGCATCTCACAGGCCTGCCGCAGCACCCAGGCACCCACCTCGAGGATCAGGTCGCTCTCCTCAAGCAGAGGAATGAAATCCCCGGGCATGATCATGCCCTGCGTACCGTGGTTCCAACGCAGCAGCGCCTCCGTCCCTTTCAGGGTGCCGTCGGCGAGATCCACCTGGGGCTGGAAGTGGATGTCGAATTCACCCCGGCCCAGGGCGTGACGCAGGTCGGTTTCCAGCACCAGGCGCCGCCTTGCCTGTTCGTTGAGACCGGGGGCGTAATAACGGTACGCCCCGGGCCCGGCATGCTTGGCATCCTCCAGGGCGATGGCGGCATCACGCAGCAGCACCATCGGATCGTCGCTATCGTCGGGATAAACGGCGATGCCGGCACTTGCGTTAACAAAGAACTCCTTCCCCCGCACCCGGAACGGCTCCTGGAACGCGGCGAACACCGACCGCACTCCCGCGGGAATTGCATCGGTGCCCGTCAGTCCACTGAGCATCACCACGAACTCGTCGCCACCGATGCGCGCCACAACGTGGTCATCACCCATGGACTCGAACAGCCGCTCGGCCACCTGGCGTAGCAGACGGTCTCCGAGGTAGTGACCATGGCTGTCATTGAAGATCTGGAAGCGAGTGAGGTTCAGGTAAACCACAGCCACCGTGGCCTGCACCCCACCGGCCAGCGTCTCGCGGACCCGCGTCAGAAAAAGATCCCGGTTGGGCAAACCGGTCAGGGCATCGAACTCCGCCAGGTATTCCAGTCGACCCTCGGCTTGCACGCGCTCGGTGATATCCTCGAAGAACGACAGCACCGCTTCGGCGCCCTCCCAGACGATAGTGCTCGCGCGGGCCTTCACGTGGCGCACGCTGCCGTCCACCGTCAGAAAACGGAACCGGATGCAGTCGTCGGCGTGATGGCCGTCCCGAATCGCCCGATACCAGCGGCGCACGAATTCCCGATCCTCCGGGTGCACGAACTCCAGCGACCGTTCGCCGATATACTGGTGGCCTTCAAAGCCGAGCATCCGGGCAAGACGTGAGTTCACGTAGCACACGCGCCCGTTCTGAGCGACGGCGATACCATCATGAGTGTTCTCCACCAGCGAGCGGTACTGTTCCCGGGAGGTATACAGGGCGTTGTCCAGTTTCTTGCGCTCGCTGATGTCACGCGCGATGGTAGAGAGGGAACCTAGGCCGCCGTTCTCGTCCCGGTGGGCAATGATGACCTGGGACACCGGCACCTCCCGCCCGTCCGCACATAGCAGCGCCATCTCACCAGTCCACGTCCCGGCCCGGAGTGCCTCCGGAAGGGCGCGCTGCTCCATGACCCGGCGCGCCCACGCGGGCATGCATGCACTCAGCAACCCGGTGCTCCCCTGTGCATCACCGAAACCCAGCAACTGCCGGCCGGCGGCGTTCAGGTAGGTAATCCTGGCATCGCGGTCCATGGTGGCCACCAGATCACTGGTCGCTTCCGTGACTGCAGCGAGGCGCCGGCTGGCGGCAAGGGCGTCGACCCATTCGGTCACGTCGGTGACCTCGAGTCGTAATACCTGCTCGCCATCACCACCTTCGGTATCCACATGCCAGTCGAAGCGCAAATCCACCGCTGGCTGCTGCTCACCGGACACGCGCGCAGCGAATGTCCCCGTCGCGGGCTCACCCGATGCCGCCGCTTGCAAGGCCCCTTCCAGAGCGCGATGGGCTTCAACGCCCTGCAGGTAGTCCCCCAGATCGGCGCCGGCCTCACCCTCTCCGTTCATCCCGAGCAGGGCACGCGCTGATGCATTGGCGAATTGCACCCGCCCGTCAACTCCGGTCTCCAGCACACCGTGCGCCAGCGTATCGAGTCGGCGCCAATAGCGCCGCGCTGCCTGCTCCATCCCCTCACGGGCCCGGACGTGAGCGGCAACCGCACGAGTCAGCAGCCAGAACAGCAAGGGCGCAGTTACCGCGACGAACGCCAATCCCTTGATCAGGCTGGCAGCAGCAGACCCTTCCAGCTCGAGGCCCAGCGCGAGCAGCAACGAGTCGCCAAAGAGAATCCAGGCACTCGCCGCCACTACGTAGACCGCACTGGCCCGCATCGGCAGGCGCTGCAGCTCACCAGTGGCTGCATCCTCCATTCAACCCTCCGTCACGGGGCGTGCCCGGCATTAGCGAACCTTGTGGCATGTTCAGTCACCGGAAAGCAAGCGACACCATCACACCGCTCTGCTCTCGACGCCGCGCATCCAGTGGCGCTAGGCTTGAACGCGTGACCCAGAGACGTATCAGGAGGCACTACGATGGCCCTTTGGCGGTGCCGGGTTCCCGGCCAACAGAGTCTCGACACGGAAGAGTCCGGCGTTGTCGTGGAGGCGGAAACGGCGGAGGAAGCACAGACCCTCGCCAAGCGCGAGATGGAATTCGAGGAAGTTCAGGTGGACGAGCGCGGCCGCACCATCCAGTTCGAGATCAAGGACATTGTCTGCGAACAAGTGGAAGGCGACGCTAGCTGACGCCGACCGGCCAGGGTAGCCATGGCTGTGCCGTGCAGGCATAGCCATGGGTCACTGGACTGGAGAGAAAACAGGAATAAGAAGGAGGGAGCTGGCACTCCCCCAATTGCCGGTTGCCGGCTTAGGCCTGACACCACAACCCTGCAATGCTCCTAATGGGTATAGCAGATGCTGAATTCGTTGTCTGCCCCCGGCGCGATCACCCGCCGCCACGCCGGAAACGGCGGTCGAAATGGGCCAGGAAACTGCGCCGCTCGGCCTCGGAAAAACCGCGAAAAACCAGGGTGACGGGCAGTGTCGGCAGGCGCACCGACGCGATGGCGCGCCAGCCTTCCGGACCATACCAGATCAGCAATTCCCGATGTCCACACCGCGCCTGGACGAGGCCATCCTCGCCGTGCCAGTCGTAGTCCGCCAGCAGCCGCGGCAGCGCCGCCAGAAAATCCGCTGCGCCGAGGCCCATTTCCTTGCGGATCTGCGATTCGCCCGCCGGGGTATCAGCGCCGGATGTACTCAACCGCCAGCCACCGGTGGCCACACGGCGAAGGCATCCCCGGGGCCGAAAACCGGGTGATCGCGCTCCCGTGGCTGCAGGTAGACACCGTTGCGCAGCACCAGATGCGCCATTTCCCGTGGCACCTGCAGGCGGTCCAGCAGCGCATTGGGGGTAATGTCAGCCGGAACCTCGAGCATGGTTTCATTGCGCACGCTGCCTGCCGGCAGATAGACATGAAGGCTGGCAAAGAGCTTCACCCGCAGGGTAATCGTCTCAGCACCAGCCGCAGCGCCCGCAGTGACCTGGGCCTCAGAGGACATGGGCGTTGTACCCGATGGGTTGCGTTGATCCCAGATACGCCTCCATGAGGCGGGTAGGGTCCTGCTGCAACCTGGCTTTCCACTTGCCAAGCCGGACACGGGTCTGGATCAGCCCGCGCAGGACGCCCACGTGCTCGGTCAACCCCAGGGCGCTGGCACCGACGATGCGGTCATCCTCGAACTGCAGGTTCAGGTAGCGGAAGCCATCCGGATCGTGAATCTGAACGCTGTCACCGCCGTCCTTGCCCATCCACAGGCCGAAGGA
>SLMR01000142.1 GCA_007133445.1 Aquisalimonas sp.
GAGGGCGGATACGCGCCAGGGAAGATGCGCTTCTCGATCCAGGCATTCATGGGGCCGGCGCGGTTGCGCCCGATGGTATGGATCAGGCCCCGGCCTTCCGGCGTCAGCACCCGGTCCATGACCTCCGCCATCTCCGGATAGTGCTCCGGCCCCACATGCTCCAGCATGCCGACGGAAACAAAGGCGTCGAACCGGCCGTCGACGTTCCGGTAGTCGTCCTCGATGTACTCGACCCGGTCCGCCAGCCCTTCCGCGGCGGCCTGTTCCCGGGCATAGCTCACCTGCTCCCGGGAGATATTGAACGCCTGGACGCGGACGCCGTAATGCCGGGCCATGTGCCGCGCCAGGCCACCCCAGCCACAGCCGGCCTCGACCACCGTATCCCCCGGCTGCAACCACAGCTTGCGGCAGACGTGATCCAGTTTCGAGACCTGGGCCTCCTCCAGCGTCACCTCCTGGTGCGGGAAGTAGGCACAGGTGTACTGCATGACCTCCCGATCCAGCCACAGCCGGTAGAAGGCGTTACCAAGGTCATAGTGGTGGTGGATGTTGCTGCGTGAGCCATCCCGGGTGTTGCGCCGGCGGCGGCTCAGCACGCCGTAGGCGAGACGGCCTCGGAGCCCCGTGCCGGCGGCTGCTTCACGGGCGCGGTATGCGGCTTCCAGGCAGCGGACCAGATCACCCTCCACCTCCAGCTCACCGGTCATGTACGCCTCACCGAAGTAGAGGTCGGCATGAATCAGCAATCGCAGCAGCGTTCTGGCGTTGTGAATCCGTATCCGCGCCACCGCTGTGTCGGCGGTCGCGCCGAATTCGGTACCGTCCCACAGAACCACGCGAATGGCCGGCTGACCGGCATCAGCAAAAACCTTCCGTCCAAGCCGGGCAACCAGCGTAGATGCGCTGCCCGCTTCCGGTGTCTCGACTTCGAACCGACTGTCATCGCTACCCATGATGGGAGCCCCGCTTGGTCACGCCGCTGTCCGGCGTCAGGGCCTCCCGCCCGTGGTGCTTGACAAGCGCCGCTGGTGACTCATACCTACAAGATAGCAGCGGTCCGATCGACGCGGCGACGCGTCAGCCCGCGGGGGGCCTGGGCCGCGCGCCAGCGCAAGGGCAAGGGCAAGGGCCATGAAACAGGGGATCGCGCTACTCGAGCAGTTCAGCGACGCGGATGCGGAATGGATCCTTGCCACGGCCACCGAACGCGGCCTCGCCCAGGGGGACGCACTGATCGAAGCGGGGCAGCCGCTCGACGCACTCTTTCTGGTGGTCCAGGGAGTTCTCGGCGTATTCGCCGACGAGAGCGGGACGCGGCTGGCGACACTGGGCCCCGGTGACATGGCCGGGGAGATGTCCTTTCTGGATGCCACACTGCCCACCGAAACCGTGCGCGCACTGGAAGACAGTCTGGTGATGACCCTGCCCCACACGGCACTGACGGCGCGCACCGATGAGGTCCCCGAGTTCGCCACGCGGTTGCACCGCGCCCTCGCACGCCTTCTCTCCGACCGTCTCCGCACTGCAAACCGGCGATTGCGGGTCAGCTCGGAAACCGACACCACCGTGCATGTGGACGCGGCCCCGTGGCAGCGCCTGGACCAGGCACTGCAGACCTTCAAGGCCGCCCTGCTGCAGGCCAACGAGAGCGCGAAGGAAAGCGGCGGCGACGTCCCCGAGAGCGTCAGCGCAGACATCGAGGAGCAGTTCCGCGCGTTCTGCCCGTTGATCGGCGATGTCCTGACGGAAGAAGTGGATAACGACCGGGTCCGGGAGGAGATGGGGCTGCGGCTTCAGCAGGAGTTATTGCCCTACATCCTGCTGGCGGAGACCGCCGAGCGTTTCTACAGCAAACCCCGGGGCTACGCGGGAGACTTCTGGACCATCGAACTCATGTACCGCAACGAGCCCAAGGGCACCGGCGCATTGGGCAAGTTGATCGATCGCTGCTTCCTGAACGTGCACGCAGTGCGCGCCGTGCGTCACCGCCGCGCGCTCCTGGCCGAAGAGATTGCGAAGGCGATTGATTCATCGGAGAGCCGGACCACCGAGATCACCAGCATGGCCTGCGGCCCGGCGCGCGAGTTGTTCGATGTCTTCGCCACGCTGCCTGACGCGTCCCGACTGCATGCCAACCTGCTCGATATCGATCTGCAGGCACTCGCGTTCGTGGCTGACGAAGCGAAGAGCCATGGGGTACAGCGGCAGATGACGCTGCAAGCCGAGAACCTCATCCGCCTGGCGGTCGGCAAGAGCCGAACGGACATCAAGGATCAGGACCTGGTCTACAGCATTGGCCTGATCGACTACTTCGGCGATGACCTGGTGATCCGGCTGCTGAACCTCGTCCACGGGATGTTGCGGCCCGGTGGTCGGGTGATCCTGGGGAACGTGCACCCGCGCAATCCCACCCGCGGGCTTCAGGATCATGTTCTGGACTGGCAACTGGTCCACCGCACCGAGGACGATATGCACCGGCTCTGCGAGAGTTCGTTGTTCGGCCGCCCCTGCACCAACATCCGTTTCGAGCCCGAAGGCCTCAATCTGTTCGCAGAGTGCGTTCGCTGACCGGAGCGTCGTTCCCGGAAGACAAGGCTGCCCCCTCGTCCGGCGCTGACCGCATGTACGGCGGCAGCGTCGCCGCCCATTCACGCACACGCGGGACTGCGGCCGCATGGCCGGCCGCAATGATCCGATCAGCGGCATCGAACTGGAACATGCCGCAACGCGGGAGTTCGAGTTCCAGGTAGAGATCTGCGAGGCCCTCGGTGATCACGCGCTCGCGCCTGCGGCTGGAACCGGCAAGCATGGACTGCACCAGCGTTGCCGCCACGCCCGGCACCCCGGGGGAGCGGGCGCCGGGCAGCAGCCGGCGCGCGAGCAGACTCCATCCCGAGACCGACAGGCCGAAGTCCTGTCGCGCGCGCACCGGCGGGGCTCCTGCCACGTCCACCGCGATCACCACGCCGTGCGGACTGAGGCGCCGCATGGTCTCAACGGGGATATTGTCGAGTACGCCCCCGTCCACGTGGAGTTCGTCGCCATAGACCACCGGCGGCACAACCCCGGGAATGGCGGTACTGGCCCGCAACGCCCTGGTGATGGAACCCCGGTGGTGGGCGCAGGCTTCGGAGCGGGTGAGATTGGTGGAGACGGCGAACCAGGGCAACCACAGGTCCTCGGCACCCCGCCCTCCCGTCACCCCGTCCGCCAGTTCGGCCATCCTGCCGCCCTTGATCAGGCCAGCGAGCGGCAGCGTCCAGTCCAGCATGGCGCGTGTCAGCACGGACTTGGCCCACGCCGCCTGTGCGTCGGCAGCGATATCGAGGGCGACGAAGGTGGCCATGACCGCCCCCATGCTCGTCCCGCCGACCCGGTCCACCGGCACCCCGGCCTCCTGCAGGGCACGCACGACGCCCAGGTGCGCGAACCCGCGCGCCCCACCCCCGCTCAGCACCAGGCAGATCGGCCGTTCCGCGAGGATGCGGGCGAGGCGCGCGAGATCACCGGCCCGCCCGCGGCGCAGGTGGTAGCAGCCATCCACATCCCGGCGCTCGAACCATCTCGCCGTTCCGCGGGGACACTCGGCCGCCACGTCACCACCATGGGCATGCAGCAGCACGAGACTCTGGCGCACGCGCCAGCGCTCCTGCCCCCGCAACCGGGAAGTGAGCGCTTCTCGCACCCGGTCCTCGACAGGCGTCAAGGCCGGGTCGCCCGCGGCGTCGGCGACCAGGACGACATGGTCGGCATGCCGCACCGCCGCCTCGTTCCACGGCCCCCAGTCGGCACTGGCCTGCAGCAGCAGCGTGCCGTGCCGCACCTCCTGCTCCTGGAGCCACTGGGTGAGCCTGGCCTGGCCCGGACTCCCGGACGCATCGAGGCCGAGACTCCGTGACCCGATGGCCTCCTCCGCGTCCGCACGGGTCAGCAACCCGGCGACGTCCGCACGGCGCAGTTCGGTGACAAGGGTCTCGGCGAACGCCGGAAGATCAACATCCGGATGCAGACCGACCAGGGCGATGGTGCGCCGCTCGCCGCCCCGGGCTGGGGTGCCGCCCATGGCCCGCTGCATGGCGGTCCGGGCGATCCGCAGCAGCACCGCCGGGTGGTCCCGCAGGGCGTCGAGAAAGGCCTCGCGCGGAATGCGGGCCACGTGGGTATCACGCACCGCCACCAGGGTTGCGGTGCGCACGCCGCCGTCCACCAGCGCCATTTCACCCACGAGCTCGCCCGCGCCGATGTCGGCACCCGGCGGCTGGTCACCGCCTCCGCCGGCCACACGCAGACGACCGGTCACCACGATGTAGGCGGAGTCCGCGTCCTCACCACACCGCAGCAGATACTCCCCTGCCAGGAGGGCGACCCACTCCACGCTTTCCACGATGGCGCTGCGCGCAGCCTCACCCACCTCCGGGAACAGTTTGCCGAGCTGCCGCGCAAGCTGCCCCTGCCGGAGCCGCTGGGTCGCCAGGTCGCCCAGGCGGCGGGCCAGATCGGGGACTCCCACCAGTAACCGGTCAAACTCGGTGACCGGGAGCTCAATGACTGTCGCGGCGGTGTCCGCGAGGACCGTTGTCTCGCGATGCCCCCCCGTGAGCGCAGCGATTTCCCCCAGCACCGCGCCCGGCTCGAGGGCCCCGAGCGGAGAGGAACTTTCACCGACGTCATCGATGACCGCCCGCAGCCTGCCCGAAACGACGACATAGACGTGAGTTGCCGCCTCGCCCCGTCGCAGCAACGTCTCCCCGGCCCGCAAGTGCCGCTCCCGGGGGCCCGCCACCAGCGCGCGGACCGTATCGGGCGACACATCACCGGGCAGCAATCGGGCGAGCTTCCCCGCGAGATC
>SLMR01000013.1 GCA_007133445.1 Aquisalimonas sp.
GCTTCCTCGCGGGTGACGCGGCCCATGAGATACAGGCGCTGGCGCTCGACCACCAGGTGAAAGCGCGCCCGGTCCAGGCTCTCGGGTTCGTCCAGCGTGAGTAGCCTCGCCGCCGCGCGCCCGGCGATCATGTTGTCCCGAGTGCGCGAGAAGATCGAGCTCAGGGGCGCAATCATCAACTCGTTGAACACGTGTCGGGCGTCCGTCTCTTCCCGCGCAAGTCGCGCCATGCGCTCACCGGCCTCTCGGTCGGGCACCTCGCCGGTAAGCAGGGCGATGCCATCGAACACCGTCACGGTGATGTTGGATGCGTAACGGAGTTCTTCGTCGCTGAGCAACTCGGCCATGATCGCCGAGCGCAGACGCTGGTCGGCGAGCCGTTCGTTGAGGGAGCGGGCTTCCAGTGGAGCGGTGGCCGTTTCCTCTGCCGGCTCGTCGGTCTCGGTGGACGCGCATCCCGCCATGGCGAGACCGAGGATCAGGGCAAGTACGGCAACACGCATCCTGACGGCCAAAGGCTACTCCACGCCGAACAGGGTGCGGTCGATCTGGTCACACAGGCAGTGGATGACCAGCAGGTGAATCTCCTGGATGCGCGCCGTGACCTTCGCCGGAACGCGGATCTCCACGTCGTCGTCCCGCAGCAGTTCGGCGATGGCCCCGCCGTCCTTGCCGGTCAGTGCCACCACCGGCATGTCGCGATCATGCGCGGCGTCCACCGCGGCGGCCACGTTGGGTGACTGGCCGCTGGTGCTGATGGCGAGGAGGATGTCGCCTGCCTGTCCCAGCGCCCGCACCTGCTTGGAGAACACTTCATCGTAGCTGTAGTCGTTGGCGATGGACGTCAGGGTGGAGCTGTCGGTGGTCAGTGCCACGGCCGGCAGACCGGGGCGCTCCATCTCGAAGCGGTTGAGTAGCTCGGAGGAGAAATGCTGCGCGTCCGCCGCCGAACCGCCGTTACCGCAACTAAGAATCTTGCCGTCCCGCGCCAGGCATCCAACCATAAGGTCCCCCGCGGCGACGATCGCTGACGCCAGGGTGTCCATGGCCATCTGCTTGGCGCGAATGCTTTCGTGGAAGTGCTGAATGACGCGGTCGTGGGAGTCCATCCTGCCTCTCTGCTAGGGGGCGTTGCGGTTGCCCTTCGTGGGGTTGCATTCAGTCTGCCTGAAACGCGCCGGGAATCCACTCGATCTCGTCGCCGTCCAGCGCCACCACGTCGAAACGACACGGGCAGTCCAGCCGGCGCTGCTGGAGGTAGACACGGGCCGCTCGAATGATGCGCCAGCGCTTGGTGGCGCCGATGCTCTCCAGCGCGCTGCCATGGCGGCTGTCGGCACGGTAGCGCACCTCCACGAACACCAGGGTGCCACCGGCGTCCATGATCAGGTCAAGCTCGCCACCACGGGTGGTGAAGTTCCGCCCCACCAGCCGCAGGCCCCGCCGTTCCAGAAGGCGCTGCGCCCGGCTTTCCGCATCGTGGCCGCTGTCCCTGCGGTTCACCGGTGTCACTCCTCCAGCGTCCTCCGGGCTTCCTCGGCGGCGTCCAGTCCGGGGAGCTGGCGGCGTTCGTCCACGGCATCCAGCCGCTCCACCTGGCCACGGTGGAAGCGCGCGGGCATGACCTCACGCTGCACCGCCCCGGTGTCATCGACACGCAGCAGCCCGGTGGCACCTTCCAGCCGCTCACCCTCGTTGTTGCGCATGGTGGCGAGGTAGGGGATGAGTCGGTAGGCGTCCGCCCCCAGGGCGTAGAGCGGTGCGTTGCGGCTGACGTCGCCATCCCAGAGCGTTGCCAGCTCCGAACGGCGTGGCGCCAGGCGGTCGCCCTCACCGAGCATCCACGGCATATCGAAGAACACCACGCCCGACATGTCCCGGTCCGCGGCGACATCCTCGCTGCCACCCCAGGCGTGGGAGGTTGCCATGACGGGCAGATCCAGGGCGTGATGGAAACTCAGTTGCGGCCGGATCAGGCGCGCCTGACGCGGGAAGGCGCCGACGAACACCACGTCCACGTCCTGGCGACGCCGGGGTTCGAACTCGACAGATCGATTGATGGTGCGCCGCAGGCGCTGGGCCCGCTGCGTGCTCTGGTCCAGTGCCAGCATGCGCCGGATCGGCAAGGAGAAATCGCTGTCGTCCTCGCGGTAGCGTTCCCGCGCGAGCACCACGCCGCCGTCGGACTCGTACTGCTCGCTGAAGGCGTCGGCCACCCGTTCGCCCCAGCTGTTCCCGGGGACCAGGACCACGGCGTGGCGCTGTCCGCTGGCCAGGGCGTGCCGGGCCGCCTGACGAGCCTCATGCTCTGGCAGAAGCCCGAACCGGAACAGGTTGCCCGGCAGTTCGTCGTCGCTGCCGGTATTGTTCAGCGCCATAATTGGCACCGGCAGAGACCGGTTGCTGGCGAACACCGACACGGCGGAGCGGGTGAGCGGGCCCACCACTAGGTCGGCCCCCTCCTGCACGGCGGTCATGTAGGCCGCCCAGGGGTCGTCGCCATCTTCCCCGACGTCATGCACGGTGATCTCGGGTGTCTGCTCGCTACCCGACAGGCGCGCGGCGAGGAAGCCGTCGCGCACGGCGCGTCCGGAATCGGCCAGTGAGCCGGACAGGGGCAGCAGCAGGGCGATCTTCTCCGGGCGCAGGACTTCGTCCCGGTACTGGGCCATGATGTCGTCGGCAATCTCGCCTACCGCCGGGTGATCCGGGTAGCGGTCCCGCCAGAGGGAGACGGCCTCCTCCATGGCGTCGGGGTCCAGGCGGTAGTTGCGAATGAGGAACGTCAGCTCGACCCAGCCGCCATAGGTGTCCGGCGCGGGGGGCATGATCTCCCGGAGTCGCTGCATGGGGACTTCGGCCAGCGCCTGGCGCAGCTGCTCACGGTTGCGGTCCACACGCGGGCCGTCCGGCAGCAGGGCCTCGAGGCTTGCGCGGGTCTCGGCGCTGTCAAGCAGCCGTCCCATGCGGTACTCGGCGTCGGCACGCACCTCGATCAGGTCGGCGGCGCGGCGGGTCTCGCTGGGCAGGCGCTCCGAGACCCGTTCCAGGGCGCGCGCGTAATCCCCCTGTTCCAGCGCCACCCGGGCCAGGATGGCGGCGCGGAAATCGACAATCGAATCCGGCGACTCCTCGTCGATGGTGACTTCCGAGGCCAGGCGTTCGGCGCGGTCCAGTTCGCCCGCGTCGATCAGCGCCGAGGCCGCGCTCAGCGTGTACTCATGCCGGAGCGGAGGCTCCTCGGCCTCGGCCGCCTCAAGGAAGGCATCCACGGCGGCCGCGTAGTCGCCATCAGCGAGCGCATCCTCGGCGGTCTCGACGGCCGGGTGTATCTCGGGCTCGTCCGGTGTGGGCGCGCACGCCGCCAGCAGCGCAGCGAAGGCCAGCGGCAGCAGGAGGCGGGCCCAGCGGGAGGGTCGGTGGTGGTGCATCGGCATGGCGAATCCGTCACTATGGCGCCGGGAAGTCCGGGAAACGCCGAAGCATTCCCGTAAGCGGCAAGTCTATCAACATCCACCTTCCGGAGGTAACGTGTCGCCCGCTGCAGGCACTCTCTACGTCGTCGCCACCCCCATCGGCAACCTGGGCGATATCTCGAGTCGGGCGTTGGATGTGTTGCGCGCCGTGGATCTCGTGGCTGCCGAGGACACACGCCATAGCGGGCGTCTGCTGACGCACTTCGGGATTCGTGCCAGTCTGCGCAGCCTGCACGAGCACAACGAGGATCAGCGGGTCGGCGAATTGTTGCAACGGCTGGACGCCGGCGACGACGTCGCGCTGATCAGTGATGCGGGCACGCCACTGATCAGCGATCCCGGCTATCAACTGGTGCGTGGCGCCCATGCGCGCGGGATTCGGGTGGTTCCGGTGCCCGGTCCCTGCAGCCCGGTGGCGGCGCTGTCTGCATCCGGTCTTCCCACCGACCGCTATTGCTTCGAGGGCTTCCTGCCAGCCCGGGCCGGTGCCCGGGAACAGCAACTGGCGGCGTTGGCCACGGAGCCGCGGACGCTGGTGTTTCTCGAGTCGTCGCACCGCATCGTCGCGTCCCTGGCCACCATGGCCGCAACCCTGGGGGAGGAGCGCGAGGCGGTGCTCGCCCGGGAACTCACCAAGGCCCACGAGACGGTTCGCGTGGACACGCTGGCCGGACTGTCCGCCTTCGTGGCCGCCGACGCCAATCAGCAGCGCGGTGAGTTCGTGATCGTGGTGGCTGGCGCGCCGCCGGTGACCGCGGACGATGCCGAGCGTGACCGCGTCCTCGGCGTGCTGCTCGGTGACCTGCCGCTGAAGCAGGCCGCGTCGCTGGGCGCGCGCATCCTGGGGCTGCCCCGCAACGCCTGCTACCAGCGGCTGCTGGAACTCCAGCGCGGTTGATCCCCCTGGCTCGTGGTAGAATCCCTCCCGGAGTCGGCCAGGCAATCGCTGTCGGCTTAGGCCGGTGGAGGAAAGTCCGGGCTCCGCAGGGCAGGGTGCCAGGTAACGCCTGGGAGGCGCGAGCCTACGGAAAGTGCCGCAGAAAACAGACCGCCGATGGCCCGCAGGGGCACAGGCAAGGGTGAAAAGGTGCGGTAAGAGCGCACCGCGCGGGTGGTAACACACCGCGGCACGGTAAACCCCACCCGGAGCAAGACCAAATAGGGGAGTCATGATGTGGCCCGCATCGCTCCCGGGTAGGTCGCTTGAGGCGCGCGGTGACGCGCGTCCCAGAGGAATGATTGCCCACTGACAGAACCCGGCTTATCGGCTGACTCCTTCCTTTCCCGTTTCCCGCCCCGGCGCGTCTGTTCGCCGGGGCGGGAGCGTCCTTCGCCCCGCTTGTCTTGACAGTCATTCCCAGGAAAC
>SLMR01000207.1 GCA_007133445.1 Aquisalimonas sp.
CCGACCAGGTCGCCCTGGCTGAAGGCGGTCACCCCGTCGCCCGCCAGGGTCACCTCGCCGACGATCTCGTGGCCCGGGATAACGGGCAGGCGAGGATCCGGCAGTTCACCATCCACCACGTGCAGATCTGTACGGCACACGCCGCAGGCAAGCACCCGCAACTGCACCTGACCCGGCCCCGGCCGCGGCACGGCGATGGTCTCCAGCCGTAGCGGCTCGCCCACGGTGTGGAAGCGCATGGCCTGCATGGTCTGGTGGTGCGTCATGGTCGCCTCTACGCGTGTGGCCCTGGTCCTGACAATACTTCTGAGAAGGTTAGTAAGATTACCAGACCCGGAGGGCGTGACCCGGTCGCTTGAATTCCTCGGCCTGGAGCCTCATTGTTCAAAGTCGGACAAACCGGCGGGCGAGCGTCGTACGCCGGTCCGAATTTCGGCGCAATAGCGGGAGAGCCTGAATGACTGACTCCAACGGCACGTACACTCCGCCGAAGGTCTGGACCTGGGATAAAGAGAGCGGCGGAAAATTCGCCAGCATCAACCGGCCCGTCGCCGGACCCACCCATGACAAGGAACTGCCGGTGGGCAGGCATCCGTTGCAGCTCTACTCCCTGGCAACGCCAAACGGCGTGAAGGTGACCATCATGCTGGAGGAGCTGTTGGCTCTTGGGCATGCGGGGGCCGAGTACGACGCGCACCTGATCCGCATCACCGATGGCGACCAGTTCGGCAGCGGATTCGTGGCCGTGAACCCGAACTCCAAGATTCCGGCGATGGTCGATCAGGGCACCACGCCGCCCACCCGCGTGTTCGAGTCCGGCTCGATCCTGTTCTACCTGGCGGAGAAGTTCGGCGCATTCCTGCCCACCGAGGTTCCCGCGCGCACGGAGTGCATGAGCTGGCTATTCTGGCAGATGGGCATGGCGCCGCTCCTGGGTGGTGGTTTCGGCCACTTCTACGCCTACGCCCCGGAGTCCTACGAGTACCCGATCAACCGTTTCACCATGGAGGTGAAACGCCAGCTCGATGTGCTTGACCGGGAGCTGGCGGACAAGCGTTACATTATCGGCAACGACTACACGATTGCCGACATGGCCATCTGGCCGTGGTATGGGGCCCTGGCGCTGGGGCGGCTGTACAACGCCGGCGAGTTCCTGCAGGTGCACACCTACGAGAACGTGGTGCGCTGGGCACAGGAGATCGACCAGCGCCCGGCGGTCCAGCGCGGGCGCATGGTCAACCGCGTCTGGGGCGAGCCCGAGTACCAGCTCCCGGAGCGCCACGACGCCAGCGATTTCGAGCGCAGAACCCGGGACAAGCTGGACGCCGCCAACGGCTGACGCCGGGAGTCCGCGCGCGTCAGCCTACCGGCCGGCGCGCCCCAGTATCCGCGCCATGAAGCCAGGCTGGGCGGGTGACGGCAGGGCTGCCTGTTGTGCTGTGGCCTCGGCGAGGATCTCGTCCAGCTGGTCCCCGATGGGGCGGGCGAGCTCCTTCTCTTCGCGCGTGAAGGCCGAGCCGTGCCCCTCGATGCCGGCCTCCAGCAGCCGGTCCGACCACACCTTGATGCCCAGGCGCACGGTGTCCAGAACGCGCTCGTAGCAGTGCGCCGGTATGGCGAAAGCGAGCCGGGTATCGAGGCGGGTGCTGGCGCGCAATTCAGCCTGCACGGCCTCCTCGGGTTCTTGTTGCATGCCGCCATCCTTGTTGATGCGGCTGCGGTTACGCACGAGCTCCAGCACGTCGATGCGCAGTTCCGGGGGCGCGAGCGATGCGGTCTGGTTGCTGTCCACGGGGGCCTGGATCCAGCCAGCGCCGGGCCGCCAGGCTAGCAGGGTGGCGTCGTCCGCGCGCCGGTATTCGGGCACCGGTTCATCGGTGGCGTAGCCATCGCGTTCCTGGCGTAGCCACGTCTGTATGGGTTTGTGTCGCAGGACGGTGGCCTGGAACAGGGCCTTCTCCAGTACGTCGGAAAGCGGTGTTGCCGAATCTGCCGCCATTTCGCGGATGGTGTGCATGGTGGAACTCATGGCGTCTCCTCCCTGTACCTCGGGCGGTCCGTCGCGTGGTGTGGTGGTCGATGGGCGGGACCACGCCCCGGTACTGGCGATTGTGGTTAT
The DNA here is from genome assembly GCA_007133445.1 of Aquisalimonas sp. The sequence goes on from SLMR01000207.1 coordinate 2,120, forward strand.
TGGTCGTTGGCATTCGCCGTGCTCACGGCACCAGAATTCGCAGTTGCAGTGTGTGATGTGGCTCGCACATTGGAGGTCGCCGGAGCAGCTACTGCGCATGGCGTTGCTGCTTGCCCTGCGGGACTGGCTGACGGAAACTTGCCGGACCCCGAACCTTGCGCTGGAGGTGTTGATGGACGCGGAGACACGGCTGGACCGCGCCCAGGTCATTCTGGCTCGCCTGCGCAGTGCGGGCTCCGGTGATCCAACCGGTGTGCCGGACCACGAGCTGGACGCCCTGGCCGAGGAGCTTGTCCAGGCCCGGGAGGCCGTATCCTCCCTGCAACGAAAGGTCGACGGGCTGGCTGCCGAGAACCGACGTTTGCGTGCCGTTGGCGACAGTGATGCGGACCAACCTGTCGCTACCCGGGCAGGGTGTTATCAGTTCGCCCACGATGACACCCTCTATTGTGCCTACTGCTGGGACAACCGGCGGGAGAAGGCCCGGACCACGCGCATCACCGCCCGGCACCGGGTGTGCTCGGTTTGCCGCTCACCATTGAGTTGACGCGCCTGGTGGCAGGGCGTGTTAGTGTCGGACTGGTACAGCCACGGTCGCAGCCCCCAAGGAGACCATCCCATGGCGAGCCTACCCCCCGAGTTTCTCCGCCTGGCAGACGAGGCCCGACAGCACATCCGTGAAGTTTCGCCGGACGAAGCAAAGGAGCTGATCCGCGGCGGTGCCGTGGTGCTGGATGTCCGCGACAAGGAGGAGTACGACCAGGGGCACCTGGAAAGTGCGGTTAACATCAGCCGCGGGACGCTGGAGATGCGGGTCCGCGACGAGATCCCGGATAAGGACACGCCCATCGTCTGTCACTGCCTCGCCGGCAACCGGGGGGCGTTGGCGGCCGATACCCTGCGGCGCATGGGCTACAACAATGTGGTCAACATTGCCGGTGGCCTGAACGCAGTCCAGGGAGAGTGATGGCAGCCACTCTCGCGGCCGTCTGAAACCGAACGCTCGCCGCTCGCTGGCTATACTGAGATTCAGCGGTGACTGCCCCTTGGGCAGGGACCGCTGGAGTGGCTGGGGAGAGGCGCGATGGCAAGAGCGCGGGGTTCGGCGATCACGGCAGCTAGCGGCGTGTCGACGTTCGCGCTGTTGTTCTTGCTGGTCAGCGCCCCGGCTCTGGCTGGCGAGGTGCGTGTCCAGGTGGTGGATGGCGATGGCCACCCCGTGGAGAACGTGGCGATCGTGATCCGTGGCCTGGACGGCGATGTGGAACATCCTGAGCCCGGCGAGGCGGTGGTGGACCAGGTGGACCAGGAGTTCGTGCCACCTGCCATCGTCATCCCTGTCCACACCCGGGTCCGATTTCCCAACAACGACGATATCCGCCACCACGTCTATTCGTTCTCGGAGGCCAAGTCCTTCGAGCTTGCGCTCTACGAGGGCGAACCGGCGCGCCCCATCGCATTCCCGAACCCCGGCATCGTCGCCATCGGCTGCAACATCCACGACTGGATGCGGGCACACATCTACGTGGTGGACTCGCCCTGGCACGGGCTGACGGACGGAGACGGCGTCTTCGAAATGTCAGGACTGCCTGTCGGGAGCTACCGGGTGGAAGCCTGGCACCACGGACTGGTGGACGAACGGCAGGCCGCAGACGAGTTCGCCCTCGATGCGGGTGTCGTGGCAGAGGTCGAGGTGGCCGTCGACATCGAGGCGGCGCCGGCCCCGAGACGCAGTCCCCGGGACCGCAGGTACCGCTGAGGGGCGAGATGCGATTCCGCCGCTTCCAGACGCGTCTGCTGGTCCTGTTTCTGGCGCTGTTCACCGCGTCCCAGGCCCTGGCACTGACCCTCACCACCTGGGCCGGCCGTGCCGCCGCCGAGCAGGAGATCCACGAAGCGCTGGAAGTGGCCTCCGGCGTGTTCGGCAACCTGCTGGACGAGCGCGAGGCGCGTCTGCTGCAGGCGGGCACGCTGCTGGCGGACGATTTCGCCTTCAAGTCCGCCTACGCCACGCGGGACGCTCCCACCATCGAATCCATGCTGTACAACCACGGAGACCGCATCGGCGCCGGAGTGATGTACCTCCTGGGCCTGGACCGTGAGGTGATCGCCACGACCCGCGGGACCTTGGAGGCAGGAGACACCTTCGGTCACGGGGCGCTGCTCGCCGCCGCCGCCGATGATCGCCACGGTGAAGCGACCGCCGTCGTGCTCGCCGCCGGGCGCCCGGTCCAACTCGTGGTCGTGCCGTTACTGGTGCCGCGCCACGAGGCCTGGGTCGTCATCGGTTTCGAGCTGGATCAGTCCTTTGTGGACCACTTTCGGGACCTGACCCAAGCCGAGATCACGCTGCTGACGGAGACGGGCGGAGAATGGCAGGTTCTGGCGTCCACGCTCGGCGCGAACCAGCAGGACGGGTTGCCCGGAGCTCTGGCGGGTACGTCGTGGCGTGACGGTGCGGCGTTCAATATGGCCCTGGGAGGCGAGACGCTGGTCTCCCTGGTGCGGGACGTTGGTCTGGACGCCAACGACCGCTTGCTGGTGGGCATGCAGCGTTCGCTGGATGCTGCCATGGCCCCTTACCGGCGGCTGCAGCAGACGCTGTTCGGCCTGCTGGTGGCAGGGCTGCTGCTCACCGCACTGGGTGCAGCATGGGTGGCGAGGCGCGTGAGCGAACCGGTGCGCCAGCTGCGCGCGGGGGCGGAGCGCATCGAGCAG
>SLMR01000069.1 GCA_007133445.1 Aquisalimonas sp.
CGCGTCCTTCGTGACCGTGTACTCGGGCGCGGGGGGCATCGCCTTCATGCAGCGCGTGCTGCTGGGGATCGATGTCGAGCCGTGGATGCTGATCGTGATCATGCAGCTGATCGGGCTCGTGCTGGGGATGTTCCTGGATCCCATCGGCATCATCCTGCTGGTGCTGCCTATCTTCTTCCCGATTGTGCAGATGCTCGGCTTCGACCCCCTCTGGTTTGCCGTGATCTTCCAGCTCAATCTCTGTATCGGCTACATCACGCCGCCGTTCGGCTACAACATCTTCTACCTCAAGAGTCTGGCGCCGGATACGCCGATCCTGGACCTGTACAAGAGCGTGTTCCCCTACGTGCTGCTGATGCTGGCCTGCGGTGCCATGTTCCTGCTGTTCCCGAGCATCCTGGTGGACGGCATTGACCTGCTGTACCGGGGGTGAGGCCAACCATGAAGGGAGAGGACTGACATGAACATGGCGTCGGAGCGGCTTCATCGCCTGGTGGAATTTCGGCGCGAATTGCACCGTCACCCGGAGCTGGGGTTCCAGGAGCAGGAGACCGCGCGGCGTGTGCGCGAGCAGCTGAATGCCCTCGGCGTGCCCTATGAGGCCGACATCGCCGGAACCGGCATCGTCGCCTGGCTGGAGGGGCAGGCCAATGGCGCAGCCGTTGGTCTGCGTGCGGACATGGATGCACTGCCGCTGGAGGAACACAGCGGCGTCCCGTATGGCTCCGAAAACCCCGGGCGGATGCACGCCTGTGGCCACGATGGCCACACCACCATGCTGCTTGGCGCCATAGAGGAGTTGCAGGCGGCTGGTGAGCTGCCGGGCACCGTCTACTTCGTGTTCCAGCCGGCAGAGGAGGGTGTAGGCGGGGGCAAGGCCATGGTCGGCGCGGGGGTGTTCGACCGTTATCCCATGGACGAAATCTACGCCCTGCACAACTGGCCGGGGTTGCCGGTGGGCAAGTTCGGACTGATTCCGGGAGCGATCATGGCCAGCGGTGACCGCGTGGACATCACCATCCGGGGCCGTGGCGGGCACGGCGGCATGAACCCGCACGGCACTATCGATCCGGTGCGGATTGCTGCTGACCTCATCCAGCGCGCCCACACCATTGTCTCCCGGGAGATCAATCCGTTGCAGCCCGCGGTCCTCAGTATCTGCGCGGTGCAGAGCGGGGATCTCGCCGGTTTCAATGTTATCCCCGACAAGGCGGTGCTGAGTGGCACCATCAGGGCCCTGGAGCCCGAGACCGGGGACCGCCTCCGGAACTCCCTGCGTGCGCTCTGCGAGAGCCTGGCGCAGTACTACGGTGCCGAGATCGACCTCACCATCGACGACACGTTTCTGGTGACCATCAATGACCCGGAGGCCACGGAACTTGGCCGCGAGGTGATCCGTCAGCAGTTCGGGGCGGACACCCTGCAGGAGAATCATCAGCCCAGCATGGGCAGTGAGGACTTTTCCTTCATGCTGGCCCATTGCCCCGGGGCCTACATTCACGTGGGCGCACGGGACGATGACCACCGCGAGGCGCTGCACAGCCAGGCCTACGACTTCAACGACCGGATTATCCCCACGGGGGTGCAACTCCTTGCCGGGTTGGCCCGCGAGTCCCTTGCCCGGCGTGCGAGGCCATGAGCGCCGATTCCCGGGTGGAGTACGAATACAACCCGCACGTCCACGTGCCGGACGTGGCCGCCTACGTGGAGGCCGCGGCCCGCGCCAGCCAGCAGGCCCGGGAACGGATCGAAGGCATCTATGACGTGGCCTACGGCGACGAACCACGGATGACCTGTGACATCTTCCCCGCAGGCCCGGACGCGCCCGTTCATGTCTTTGTTCACGGCGGCTATTGGCGGGGTCGGGACAAGGCGGACTACAGCTTCATGGCGCCGGCGTTCCTGGATGCCGGGGTCACGCTCGTGTTGCCGACATACGGGCTGTGCCCGACAGTGGATCTCGCTACCATCGTGCGCCAGATCGCCGATTTCCTGGGATGGTTACCCGAGCGTATCGGCGACTACGGTGGTGATCCGCAACGGATCACCGCTTCCGCGCACTCCGCCGGTGCTCACCTGGTCGCCATGGCGCATGCGGCGGATCGTCAGCCGCCTGCGAGACGGGGAGGCGTAAGAGCTGCAGTGCTGATCAGCGGGCTCTACGATCTCTTGCCCGTGACCCAGACCACCGTGAACGCGGATATCGGCCTGACGCCAGAGACGGCGCGTGAGCTCAGCCCGCAGTACCATCCGCCGAGTGCCGAGCTACCCCTGCACTTGATGGCTGGAGGCGGCGAGACGCGGTCCTGGATCGCCCAGTCCCGGACGTTCTTCGAGCAGTTGCAACGCGCTGGCCACCCGGTGGAGTTTGATGTGGTGGGTGAGCACGATCACTACTCCATCGCGGCTGAACTCGGTGATCCGGACAGCCCGGTTACTCGGGCTTGTATGGACGTCGTGCGGAGGTACTGACCGTCTCATCCGGGAAGGTTAGTACACGTCAGACGGAGCCCGGCCGGACCATGGCCATTCCGGCCCAGACGAGCACAATCAACAAGAGCAGGGCCAGCAGCTGCAGCCATCGCCGGCGCGGGCCGGTGCTGTGGTAGATGCCCCAGGCCAGGGCCACGAAGCCCACGGAGCCTCCAAGCAGAAGAAGCGTTGTCAGCATCAGGGGTTTCCGACCGGGCAGTGAACGGCGGTGATCCGGTCCAGGCGATCCAGCACGATGTCGGCATCGACGAAACCGGTGCGCTCATGGCCGTCCTGGTCACGGGCGACGATGTAGGCGGCCCCCTGGAAACGCTCTTCGGCGTCGGACTGACGCTGGGCCAGCGGGTCACCCTGACCATGCCATTGCCAGCCCGGCATGTCCTCCACTGAGACCCGCTCCAGGGAACTGCTCGAGCCCAGGCGCGACTCAACCTCCTCGGGCAGTTGCAGGGGAATCTGCACCACGGTGCGGCTGCCGGCGGAGAGGGTGCCCGCCTGGTCCGAGCTCATGCTGAGCAGGTCCTCCTCCAGCCCGGCGCCACTGCGGTCCGCATCAAGCGTGTACGTGGCGTTGCCGGTATTACTGAGCTCCACGTCGAGATGCCGCGTCCTCACCAGTTCGCCGTCAATGCTGGCGCGCCCGGGTTCGGCGCTGATGCCCGTGACCCTGGCCTCCAGGTCCTGGTGGAGGCTGGCGGAGGCGCCGCCGGCGCGTACGCGCCACTGGGTGGTCCCTTCCACGGGGGCTGCATCGTCGCTGAACCGGAGGGTCACATCCAGGGTCTCGGAGCCATCGGTCTCCTCGGGGAGTTCGAGCTCGTCCAGATCCTGCCACGCGATCGGCTCATCGCCGTCGCCCACCAGTGTGGCCACGGTATCACCACCGTCCATTAGCCGCGCACGAACGACTCTCCATGCCTCGGGCGGCCGGGTATCCGCGCAGGCATCGGCCACCTGTTTGAAGATGGGGTGATCGAAGCGGTGATCCACCTCCCAGGGCGAGTCCACCTCCAGGTCGACCCGGTCGTCACTCCAGTAGACAGCTCGGGCACCGAGGGACGTGGAGGCAACGGTGCTGGAGCTGATGTCCACGTCCAGGTCACGGCGATCCGTGACCTCGGGTTCGTCAGGCGTGCCGCCACAACCGGCAAGCCACAGGGCGGCGGCAACGGGCAGGGCGGCAGTACGGAAGTCTCGCATGGGCTGGCCTCCTCGATCAGCGGGCATCATACGTTGCGGCGGCACATCCCGGGAAGGGTTGGCCATGGCCTGGGCGTGGCGGGGTGAGCGTGTATCATGACGCAATCGGAACGGGAACGGATGGGAGAGGGTGTCATGACGACGAGTTTTCTGAGCAAGCGCGGCGGCCCCCTGGTGGCAGCGGCAGGACTGCTGCTCCTGCTGAGCTGGACCCTGCCCGCCGCGGCGGAGCAGCGGTTCATGACCATCGGCACCGCCGGTGTCACCGGCGTCTACTACCCGGTTGGTGGCGCCATCTGTCGGCTGGTCAACCGGGAGCAGCAGGAGCACGGCATCCGCTGCTCCGCCGAGAGTACCGAAGGTTCCATCTTCAACATCAACGCGCTGCGCGGCGGGGAGCTGGATCTCGCCATCGCCCAGTCCGACTGGCAGTACCACGCCTACCACGGCAGCGACCGGTTCGAGGATGACGGCGCGTTCGAGGATCTGCGCTCGCTGTTCGCCCTGCAGGTGGAGGCGTTCACCGTCGCGGTGCGCGCCGACGCGGACGTGGAGACCTTCACCGATCTGCGCGACAAGCGCGTGAACATCGGCAACCCGGGCTCGGGGCAACGGGGCACCATGAACGTGGTGATGGAGGCACTCGGCTGGGAGTACGACGACTTCCGCCGGACCGCCGAGCTGCCGTCCCGGGAACAGGGCCAGGCCCTTTGCGACGGCGAGGTGGATGCCATCGTGTTCGTGGTGGGCCATCCCACCGGCTCCATCCAGGAGCCCATCACCACCTGCGATGCGCGCCTGGTGCCGGTAACCCACGAGGACATCGATGCCCTGGTGGAGGACACTCCCTATTACGTGGCCACGGAGATTCCCGGCGGCATGTACCCCGGGCACGACGACGCCATCCCCACCTTCGGCGTGGCGGCAACCCTCGTAACCACTGCCGGCGCCTCCGAGACCATGGTCAGGGCCACCCTGTCGGCGGTGTTCGACAACCTGGACACCTTCCGGGACCTGCATCCGGCGCTGGAGCAACTGGAACCGGAAACCATGATCCGCGAAGGGCAGAGCGCGCCGCTGCATGACGCTGCCCGGGCCTACTTCGAAGAGGCAGGCTACGAGGAGTATCTGGACTGACCA
>SLMR01000329.1 GCA_007133445.1 Aquisalimonas sp.
CCTCGGCGTCGCCCTCCTCCTGAGCCATATCCAGGAGTTCGTCCACGTCCGCGAGCCCGCTCTGCAGCGATTCCAGCTGGTCCACCATGTCCTGCAGCCGCGAACGTTCCCGGTTCAGGGACTGGGCTTCCTCGGGGTTGTTCCAGATGTCCGGGTCTTCCAGCAGCCGGAGGACCTCTTCCAGCCGCTCTTTCTTGCCCGGGTAGTCAAAGATACCCCCTAAGCGCTTCGACGCGCTCGCGGAGGTCGGCCGCCTGGGTGTAGAGGGCGTTCAGTTCCATAACCGCATGTGCTCGGTGTTGCCGGGAAAGGCGCGCATGGTACTACAAAGGGTCGGCCTACCGCACCTGCTGCCACTGCTGCCGCAGGCGCTTCTCCGAGGCCGGCATGGCGGTGCCCAGGTGCTGGGCAAAGAGAGAGATCCGGTACTCCTCCAGGAGCTGGCGCATCGTGGCCAGTTCCGGGTCGTCGATGCCCGCCTCCCGGTGGCGCGCGGCGCGCTCCCGCCAGGCGTCCCACCAGGGGCGCAGCATGTGGGTGCGCTGTGCGTCCCGGCGCGGATCCTCGGCCTGTTTCTGCACCCGGTGTTCCAGGCCGTCCAGGTAGCGCGGCAGGTGCTCGAGCAGCGCCAGGGGCAGCTCCAGCAGGAAGTGGGGGAACACCAGGTGGTCCAGGTGCTCGTTCATGTCCCGGAAGCTGTCCATGCCCTCCAGGCCCCGCGGCTGCTTGAGCGCCTTGCGTAGCTGGTGATACCGCTCGAGGATGCGCGCCACCCGCCGGGCGAAGCGCTCGCCCTCCTCCACCAGCTCTCCGCGGCCGGCATCCAGCAGCACGCGGAAAGCCTCCTCGCTGCGGGGCAGCCGGGCGTCGCGGAGAAAGACGCGATCGACGACTGCGCCGATCAGCTCGTCGCGCAGTTCGTCGCTGCTCCCGAGGCCCTGGTACTGCAGGCTCATGCGCTGGAAGTCGGGGAGATTGTCCCGCAGATGCTGGATCTGCTCGCGCAGGTGCAGCCGGACCAGGCGGCGAACACCCGCGCGACTGCGCGCCGCGGCGCTCTCGGGGGCGTCGCAGATACGCAGGGCGACGCTGCTGCCCTCGTCGACCACTGCGGGATAGCCGCGCACGGTCACGCCGTGACGGTCGAATTCAACTGTCTCGGGTAACTCACCGAAATCCCAGCGCGTTATCCCGTCGCGCTCCCATTCCGGGTCAGGCGTGGCCATGCGGAAATCCGCGCTGGCATGCTCGCCGAGGCGTCGCTGCAGGTCCCGCAGGTCGCGGCCGCGCTCCACCAGTTCGCCACTGGCGTCAAGCACCTGGATGTTCATGCGCAGGTGATCCGGCAGTACTACCGCGTCCCACTGCTCCGGCGGCACGTCAATACCAGTCATGCGGTGGAGCTGGCGGCGGAGGGCATCGATCAAGGACCCCTCGCGCGCCGGCATGGCATCCAGGGCCGCCCGCGCGAAATCCGGTGCCGGCACGAAATTGCGGCGCAACGCCTTGGGCAGCCCCCGGATCAGCGTGGTTACCTTCTCCTCCAGCAGCCCGGGAACCAGCCACTCCAGCGGTTCCGGTTCCAGTTGATTCAGGGCCGCCAGAGGCACCTGAACCGACACCCCGTCGTCGGGATGGCCCAGCTCGAAATGGTAGGCCAGGGGCAATTGCAGGTCCCCGACACGCAGGGTCTCCGGGTAACGCACCCCGGTCACCTCCCCGGCGTCGTGCTGCATCAGCGCTTCGCGGGTCATGTACAGCAGGCGCGGTTGTCTCTCTTCCGCCTTGCGGCGCCAGCGTTCGAACCCTTTCCTGTCACAGACATCCGCCGGGACGCGCTCGGCATAGAAGGCGTGGATGCGATCGGCGTCCACAAGCACATCCCGCCGCCGGGACTTGTCCTCCAGCGCCTGCACCTCGGTGATCAGGTCGCGATTGTGTTCGCGGAACCGCCCGGGGCTGTCCACGCGGTCCTCGGCGAGGCCCTGGCGAATGAAGATCTCGCGCGCTTCCCGCGGGGCAATGCGGCCGTAGTCGACCCGCCGCCCTGTAACCAGCGGCAGGCCGTACAGTGTCACCGTCTCGTAGGCACTGACGCGGCCTCGGCGGTGGTCCCAGTGCGGCTCGTTGTAGCTCCGCTGCACCAGATGACCGGCAACGGCTTCGACCTCGCGCGGGTCGATGGCCGCCACGGTGCGGGCGAACACCCGGGAGGTCTCCACCAGCTCGGCGCAGACGATCCACTTCGGCCGGCGTTTCGCCAGTGCCGAGCCCGGGAAGATGGTGAGGCGCAGATCGCGAGCGCCAAGATAGGACTGCTCGTCGTTGCGCATGGCCACGTTGCTGAGCAGGCCCGTGAGCAGCGCCTGGTGCAGAGGCTTGTAGTCGGCCGCCTCGCTGTTCAGGCGGAATCCCTGCCCGGTGGCCAACTCCTTGAGTTGCCGGTGGATGTCGACCCACTCGCGCATGCGCAACGGTCTCAGGTAGCGCTCCCGGCACCAGCGGTCCAGCTTGCGGCGCGTCAGGTGGCGGCGGTTGTGCTGGTAGTCCCGCCAGAGGTTAACGAAGGCCAGGAAATCGGAATTCTCGTCCCGCCATTCCCGGTGGGCCTGATCGGCGGCCTGCTGTGCGTCCATGGGCCGTTCGCGGGGGTCGGGGATGCTCAGCCCCGCGGCGATGATCAGCAACTCGTCCAGCACACCGCGTTCGCCGGCGGCGAGCAGCATGCGGCCGATGGTGGGGTCCACGGGCAGGCGCGCCAGCCGGCGGCCGAGCTCGGTGAGCCGGCGCTCGGCGTCCACGGCCTGCAGCTCGAACAGCCCGCGGTAGCCGTCGTTCACATAGCGCCGGTCGGGCGGCTCGACGAAGGGGAACTCCTCCACGGCACCCAGGCCAAGGGCCTGCATCTGCAGGATCACGGCGGCCAGGTTGGTGCGCTGGATCTCGGGATCCGTGAACTCGGGCCGGGACTGGTAATCCTCCTCACTGTAGAGGCGGATGCAGACGCCCGGGGCGACGCGGCCGCAGCGTCCCGCACGCTGGTCCGCGGACGCCTGTGAGATGGGCTCGATGGGCAGCCGCTGGACCTTGCTGCGAAAGCTGTACCGGCTCAGGCGCACACGGCCGGTGTCCACCACGTAGCGTATGCTCGGCACGGTGACGGACGTCTCGGCGACATTGGTGGCCAGCACGATGCGCCGGCCCTGATGCGGCCGGAACGCCCGCTGCTGCTCACTGGCGCTGAGACGGGCGAACAGGGGGAGGACTTCCGTCCCCGGCGGGTGCTGTTTGCGCAGGGCCTCCGCCGTCTCGCGGATCTCCCGTTCCGTGGCCAGGAACACCAGGATGTCCCCCGGCCCTTCCCGCGCCAGCTCATCCACCGCGTCAATGATGGCGGTCTGCTGATCCCGGTCACGGCTGTCCTCGTCCTCGCCGCCCAGCGGGCGGTAGCGCACCTCCACCGGGTAGCTGCGGCCGGAGACGTGCACGATGGGGGCGTCGTCGAAGTGGCGCGCGAAGCGCTCGGGGTCGATGGTGGCCGAGGTGATGATGACCTTCAGGTCCGGGCGCCGCGGCAACAGCTGCTTGAGATAGCCGAGCAGGAAATCGATGTTGAGGCTGCGCTCGTGGGCCTCGTCGATGATGATCGTGTCGTACTGTTCCAGGGCGCGATCACCCTGGATTTCAGCCAGTAGCATGCCGTCGGTGACGAGCTTGATGAAGGTGTCGTCGCTGACGTGATCGGAAAACCGGATCTTGTAGCCGACCAGGTCGCCGACCTCGGTATCCAGTTCCTCGGCGACGCGGTTGGCCAAGGTGCGTGCCGCCAGGCGACGCGGCTGGGTGTGGGCGATCATGCCATCGACGCCACGCCCCAACTCCAGGCAGAGCTTCGGCAACTGGGTACTCTTGCCCGAGCCGGTCTCGCCGCAGACCACCACGACCTGGTGGTCACGCACCGCCTCGGCGATGGTCTCCCGGTGCTCGGTGACCGGCAGTTCATCCGGGTAACGTGGTTGCGGAAGCCGCTCCAGGCGCCGGCGGCGCCGGGAGGCCGAGGCCTCCACGTCGCGGGCCAGGCGCCCGAGGCCTCGATCGAACGGCTTGCCGTCCCGTGCGCGGCGCTCCAGGCCCTGCAGACGCTTGCGGAACGCCCGCCGCTCTCCGGCCATGGCCTGGTCCAGCTGCGCCCGCACTCCCTGCAGGGTGGGCGTGCCTTGCTGTTCCGAGCCGGCGGCCATGGCCTCCAGTCAGTCCGTCGCCTGCGTGGCGCGCCGGCGTTGGTTGTCGCGGTTGGGGTAGCGCTTGAGAGGAAGCTGCACGGCTTCCACCTGCCAGTCCTGCTCGCTACAGGTAAGCAGCAGGCAGGAAGGCCCGCCGTGAACCCGAGTCCGTCCCGCCGCACCGGGGTTCAGGATCCAGGGCGTCTCGTCGCAGTCCATGGCCAGTTTGTGGCTGTGACCGTAGACGATGGCACGCGCCTGGGGGTAGCGCGCGCGCAGGTGCTTGTGGCGCTCCTGCAGGCTGCGGTTGTCATCACCGTGAGTCACCACCAGGGTGCCTCCGGGCAGCGCCACTTCGGCGATCTCGGGCAGGTTCTCCAGGAAATGAGCCTCGGACTCCGCCCACTTGTCCGCCGTGTCGTTGTTGCCGCGGATGGCGACCACCGACGTGGTGGGGTTCAGCGAGCACAGAACGTCCGCGCCGCCGACGTCCCCCGCATGGATGGCGTAGTCGCACTGGGCAACCCGCTCGGCAATGCGCATACCTTTTCTGTGTCTACACGCGCCTCATTTCGTGAGCAGAGGGCTAACCTGGATTATCACATACCC
>SLMR01000202.1 GCA_007133445.1 Aquisalimonas sp.
AAGCGCCCCGAGGCCACCTGCTTGATCTTGGACATGCGCTCGGTGCCGTAGCGCGCTTCGTCCTCGCCGCCCTCGCCCGAGTTGGAGCGCCCGCCCAGGCGGTTCATGGCAATGGCCAGGGACTCGTGGGCCTCGGGGGAGAGCGCGCCCAAGGACATGCCGGCGGAGTCGAAGCGCGGCAGGATGTCCTCGATGGGCTCGACCTCGTCGATGTCCAGCGGCGCCTCGCCATCCTTAAGCTTGAGCAGATCGCGGAAGACCATGGGCTGGCGCTTGTTCACCAGTTCGGCAAACTCGTTCCACACGGCCCGGTCGCCGGTTTCCACCGCCTCCTGCAGCAGCTGCACCACGTCCGGATTGAAGGCGTGGTACTCGCCGTTCTGCACGTACTTCAGCAGCCCGCCCTTGCGCACGGGAATGCGCGGTGTGAAGGCCTCCCGGGCCAGGGTCTTCTGGTCGGTCTCCAGGTCCCGGAAACGGCTGCCCTGAATGCGGCTCACCGAACCGGTGAAACACTGTTCCACCACCTCGTCCGCCAGGCCGACGACCTCGAACAGTTGCGCCCCGCGATAACTGGCGATGGTGGAGATCCCCATCTTGGAGAGGATCTTGAACAGGCCCTTGTTGATGCCCTTGCGGTAGTTGCGCCGCAGCTGATCCACCGGGGCGGTCTTGATCTGCCCGGTGCGCCGCATGTCGCGGATCGAGGCGTAGGACAGGTAGGGGTAGATCGCCGTGGCGCCGTAGCCGATGAGCACCGCGAAGTGGTGTGGATCCCGCGCCGTGGCCGTCTCGACGATGATGTTGGCGTCACAGCGCAGACCGTGGCCCACCAGGCGGTGGTGTACGGCGCCCGTGGCGAGCAGGGCGTGCACCGGCAGTTTGCCCTGTTCCACGTGGCGGTCGCTGAGGACGATGATCACTTTACCGTCCCGCACCGCCTGCTCCGCTTCGTCGGCAATGCGGGTAATGGCAGCCTGCAGGCCTTCGTCGGCGCCGTACTGCAGGTCCACCACGTGGTTGGCGTAGGCCGGGTCGTCCTGGTTGAGCAGCAGCAGGAACTTGGTCCGCGACAGCACCGGGGATTCCACCACCAGGCGTTTCGCGTGTTCCTCGGTTTCCTCGAAGATGTTCAGCTCACGCCCCAGGCAGGTCTCCAGGGACATGACGATCTGCTCGCGCAGCGGATCGATGGGCGGGTTGGTGACCTGCGCGAACTGCTGCCGGAAGTAGTCGTACAGCGCCCGCTCGTTGCGCGACAGCACCGGCAGCGGGGTGTCGTCGCCCATGGAGCCCACGGCCTCCTGGCCGCCCTCGGCCAGCACCCGGAGGATCTGGTCGTCTTCCTCCAGGGTGAGGTTGTAGAGCTTCTTGAACACGGACAGGTCATCGTCACCGATGGGGCTGCTACTGTCCTCCAGCTCGGTTTCCTCCAGCGTGGATTCCAGCCGCTGCAGATGCTCGTGCAGCCAGCGCTTGTAGGGCTTGCGCTGCTTGAGCCGGTCGTCGATGGTCTGCGGCAGAAGCAGCTCGCCGGTTTCCGTGTCCACGGCCAGCATCTCGCCAGGCTTGAGCCGCCCCTTGGCCTCGACGTCCTCGGCAGCGTAATCGTAGACGCCGATCTCCGAGGCCAGGGTGATGTGCCGGTCCTTGGTGATCACCCAGCGGGCCGGGCGCAGGCCGTTGCGGTCCAGTACGCAGGCGGCGTGGCGGCCTTCGGTGAGCACGATACCCGCCGGGCCGTCCCACGGCTCGATGTGCATGGAGTGGTATTCGTAGAACGCCCGCAGGTCCGTGTCCATGCTGTCCACGTTCTGCCAGGCCGGCGGAATCATGATGCGCATGGCCCGGAAGATGTCCATGCCGCCCGCCAGCATGGCGTCGAGCATGTTGTCCAGGCTGTTGGAGTCGGAGCCCTCGTTGCTCACCAGCGGGGCGACCTTATCCATGTCCGGGATCAGCGGCGTGTCGAACTTGGCGGCACGCGCATTGGCCCAGTTGCGGTTGCCCTGGACGGTGTTGATCTCGCCGTTGTGGGCCAGGAACCGGAAGGGCTGTGCCAGGCGCCACTGGGGCCAGGTGTTGGTGGAGAAGCGCTGGTGGAAGACGCAGATGGCCGTCTCCATGCGCTCGTCATTGAGGTCCTTGTAGAACACCGGCAGGTATTCCGGCATCACCAGACCCTTGTAGGAGAGCACCTGGCTGGAGAGGCTCGGGATGTAGAAAACCTCGTCCTCGGGCTCGATCGCCTTCTCGGTGACCCGCCGGGCGGTGTAGAGGTGACGACCGAAGTTGGCCTCATCCATGCCCGCAGGGCAGTTGATGAACACCTGCTCGATCCGCGGCAGGCTCTTCAGGGCCTCTTCGCCGCAGGCGGAGGAGTCCGTGGGGACATCCCGCCAGCCCAGCAGTTCAAGTCCTTCGTCGGCCAGCGCCTGATTCAGGGTCTCCCGGGCGCGCTTGGCCCTGGCATCGTCGGTGCTCAGGAAGATGGTGCCCACGGCGTATTGCTCGGCCAGCTGCCAGCCCTGCTCGGCGGCAACGGCGCGCAGGAAACCGTCCGGCTTCTTGATCAGCAGGCCACAGCCGTCACCGGTCTTGCCATCGGCGGCGACGGCACCCCGGTGGGTCAACCGTGCCAGCGCACTGATGGCGGTGGACAGCACCCAGTGGCTGGGTTTGCCGTCCATGTGCGCGATCAATCCGAACCCGCAGTTGTCCTTCTCGAAGCTCGGCCGATACAGCGTCGGCCTGTCAGCGTTCTCGTATCTCACGGGGAATGCCTCTGCGTGATGGTTAATGTGTCCGGGTAGGAGCGCAGCCCGCGCCGGTCAGTGGCGGGGCGAGTGGCCACGCAGCCTGCACAAGGCGCGCAGCCGCCTCCATCCGTGGGGCAAAGGGCCGTTCAGTATAGCGATTCAGGCTGAACGCCACAAATCGAGGCGGTATCCGCCGGGAAGGTCGGTCATCAAACCCACCCCACCCGGTTGATGGGCGGGGTGGGCAGCACACGCGTCAATCGTCCTACACGAGGGAAAGGGTTCAGAAGCGGTAACCAAGCCCCACCTGAAAGTGATGGGCTACCGGTTCGATATCGTAGGTCTCGCCGCCAGCCGCCAGATCCTTGCTTTCATGCAGCACGGCGCTGTATTCGAACCGCACGAAGTTGCGTGCCGTGTTGGTGAACTCGACACCACCCCCCAGGCGAGCGCCGTCCATCCAGGTGGAGTCAGAGTCGGAGCCGCCGTTGATGGTTTCCAGCTCCACGCGGTTCCGTTGCCACCCGGCTAGACCGTAGAGCACCGTACTATCTCCCAACAGACTGCCGAGCCGCGCCGTAACGCCTACGCCGTTGCTTATCGTGATCGTCTGGCGATCGCTGCCGTTCGTGCGCTCGTACTCGGCGCCGCTGTAGGTGGCGTGTGCCTCCAACCCGAAGAAAACGGCTTCCGCCGTGAGGCTTGTGCCGAGCACTGCGCCCATGGTGGGCCCGGCAGCACTGGTGCCGTCGATCTCCGTGTCACCGGTCTCCACTTCGGTGTCGAAGTTGCTCCATCCACCCAGTACGCCCAGGTAGACGCCGTCATAGCGATCCGATGCCATTGCCGGTGTCGCAGTCCCCAAGGCGGCGAGCAGACCAATCGCCATTGCCGGTCCCTGTATGCGCTTAATCATTGTTTTCACCTTCTTCATGGGTTGGTTTCCTTGGCGGTTCCGATGGTGGCCCAGACGACAGACGGTTGCCAGCGTTGGATCAGGTCAGACGTTTCGGGTTGAAGAGTCGGTCCTGTTCATCAATTGCGAACCGGTCGGTCATGCCGGCGATGTAATCGGCCACTGCCCGGGCCTGTCCGGCGTCGCCTGCATCCGCCGCCAGCCGACGGCTACGGGTGCTGTGCTCCGGTGGCATGAGGTCAGGGTCATCCATGAATGCCTCGAACAGGGTGCGAATCGTCCGCTTCGCTTTCTCGGCCATCCGGTATACACGATAGTGGCGATAGAGCGCGCGAAACAGGAACTGTTTCAATTCCCGGTGTTCCGCTTGCATGGCGTCACTGAAATGGAGAAGCGGTTCCCGATGACGGCGCACGGCATCGATGGAATCGGGAGCGGCTTCACGGAGTCTCACGGAGGTGGTCTCGATGATGTCGCCCACCTGTTCGGCGATCATGCGCCGTACCGTCTCGTAGATGAGTTTCCGTCGAGGGAGCGTCGGGTGTGCCTCCCGGACTTCCTTGAGCAGGCGGCCTACCAGGCGAAGCTCCTGCAACTCGTCGATGTTGAGCAGCCCCGCGCGCAGGCCATCGTCGATGTCGTGACTGTTGTAGGCCACCTCGTCGGTCAGATTGGCGAGCTGGGCCTCGAGGCCTGGCTGTGTGCGCTGGAGAAAGCGCTCCCCCAGGGCGCCGAGCCGGGCGGCATTCGCCCGCGAACAGTGCTTGAGGATGCCCTCCCGGGTCTCGTAGGTGAGATTCAGGCCATCGAAGGTCGCGTAGCGTTGCTCCAGCACGTCCACCACCCGCAGCGACTGCAGGTTGTGCTCGAAGCCGCCGTAGGCATCCATGCAGGTGTTGAGGGCGTCCTGGCCGGCGTGGCCGAACGGTGTATGGCCCAGGTCGTGGGCGAGGGTGATGGCCTCGGTGAGATCCTCGTTGAGATCCAGCGCCCGGGCAATGGTCCGGGCGATCTGGCATACCTCCAGGGTGTGGGTCAGCCGCGTGCGGAACAGATCGCCCTCGTGATTGATGAAGACCTGGGTCTTGTACTCCAGCCGCCGGAATGCCGAGGCGTGAATGATCCGGTCCCGATCCCGCTGGAAAGGGTTGCGG
>SLMR01000206.1 GCA_007133445.1 Aquisalimonas sp.
CCCAAGGATCAGTGCGGCCTGCGCTGCATTGAAGACCCCGAAGGCCTGCCCGTCCATACCCGCGAAGGCGAGCGCTTCCTGACCATCAACGGCATCCAGACCCAGTCGGGCCGCGTACTGAACCTGCTCCCGCAGTGGCCGGATGTGGTCGCTCACGGCGCCGACCTACTTCGGGTCAGCCCCCGCCTGACCGGAACGCGTGAGCGCCTGGACCGGCTCCACGCCGCCATCCATGAGGCCGCCGCCGCACCGACAACGGATGCAACGGAGGACTGCAGTGGCTACTGGTACGGTGACGCCGGCATGGCCACCACGGCGCAGCTGGCCAGGGAGTTCTAACGGCTCCCGGGAATCGTGTCGGCGGCACGCCCCAGCAGCCCCTGCATCGGAACCGGGAGTGTCGCCGGATCCACCGTATCCAGCAGATTCTTCACCTCCAGCCCCAGAGCAGTGTCACCCTCCACGCGCAGGCGTCGCTGGAAGAACAGGGTATCCGGATCCATGCGCTGGGCGGTGACCAGCAGCAGATCCTCCAGTGCAGCGCGGACCACCACCCTTGTGTCGTTGTCTGACTGCGCCGGCCGGACGCGGCCATTGGCGACGGTAAACCGCAGCACAATGTCCGGGTCGGTGAGTTCCACGCGCAGGGCCCCGTCCGCCAGGCCGGAGAGCGCGCCGTCCTCCAGCGGCTCGGCGAGCAGGCGCGTGCTCGCCTCGGCGATCAGCAGTTCCAGCGGCTTGCTCGGCAGATAACGCAGCGGCGCCAGCATCAGGGACGGTCTCGGCAGCAACCCCGTCACGGCGTGCCCTCCTCGGTGACCACAATAGCGCCCTACCTTAGCGGCCACGGCGTTCCCGTGACTTGTCCTGCATCAAGCGACGCCGTCGGTTTCTGTCCCGCGTCGGACCGGGTAGGCTTGGGACACACCGGCGCGTTCACGCGCCTCATCGACTCACCACCGACGACCGGAGGCGGACTTGGAACTGGACCCCTGGAGCATCTGGCTGCTTGTTGCGCTTGTCATGCTGGCCCTGGAGGTCGCACTCATGGGAGGGGCCGGCGGGCTACTGCTGGCGTGGGGCGTGATGGCGTTCGCGGCGATGCTGGCCGCACTGGGCGGCGCCTCGGTGACCATGCAACTGGTGACCGCCGGTGTCGCGGGCGTCATTGCCATGCCAGCGGTCATCTGGATGTTCCGGCGGACCACAGAAGGCGTGGCCGGCGCGACCACCGTGCGGGCCCGGATCACCCGCCGCAATGGCCGACTCGGGGTTCTGGTGCGCGGTGATTTCTTCCCGGCCGAGCACGTGAACGGCCGCGAACTCCAGGAGGGGGACGAAGTCATCGTCAAGGATTACAAGGGCCTGACCGCCCTCGTTCGCGATGCGGACTAGGCGCGTTCCGCGCCTCCGGCCGGGGCGCGTCGTGCTGTTACTGGTGCTGGGCGGCGCCCTGGTTGCCGCCGCCTGGTGGGCACCCACAGCACGGGACTTCGCCCACGTAGCCACCGGCTTCGGCGCCAAGCAGTTGTGCTCGGGTGTATTCATCTCCGGGCGCGAACCGGATGACGTGCGCGCCTCGGACATGGCCGACCTCCCCGCCATCATCCGGACCTCCCTGGACAGTGATGCCCGGGAAGCATCCGCCCGTATCGGTCCGATCCGGCGCGATGCCCGCTACCGCGACGGGCTCGGCTGCAGTCTGGTGTTCGATGACCGACAGGCACAGGAACTGCCGGCGGCCCCTCCGGCGACTGACGACGACCGGACGCCGCTGGCCGAGGCCGATGGTGATGACCCCCGGCGCCTGAACCTCGCCCCGCTGGTGGCTGCGGCCTTCGGCGAACCGGAAGCGGACATGCATCGGGGCACGCGGGCCGTGGTCGTCCTTCACCAGGGCGAGTTGGTGGCGGAGCAATACGCACCCGGGTTTGACGCCGACATGCCGCTGCCGGGCTGGTCCATGGCCAAGAGCGTGGTCCACGCGCTGACCGGCATCCTGCTGGCGGAAGACGCCGTGGCGCTGGACGACCCCGTGCCCGGCTGGGAACAGGCAGAGGGCCGGCGCGGTGACATTACACTCCGGCACCTGCTCCAGATGACCTCCGGGCTGGCCTTCGACGAGAACTACACCTCGCCGGTCAGCGACCCGCTACGCATGCTCTTCGCCGAACCGAGCGCCCCGGCGTTCGCCCGTGGCAAGCCCGTCGCGCATGCACCCGGCGAACACTGGGACTACACCAGTGGCACCACCAACCTGCTCGTCTGGGTACTGCGACAGGCGGTGGATGACGAACAGCGCTGGCCCGCCTTTCCCCGGGACGCCCTCTTCAGCCCCCTGGGCATGGAAAGCGCGGTCATGGAGACGGACGCGGCAGGCAACTTCATCGGCTCGTCCTTCATGTACGCGACGGCCCGGGACTGGGCCCGGTTCGGCCAACTCTACCTGCAGGACGGTCGCTGGAACGGTGAACGCCTGCTGCCGGAGGGATGGGTGGATTTCGCCCGCCAACCGGCGCCCAACGC
The DNA here is from genome assembly GCA_007133445.1 of Aquisalimonas sp. The sequence goes on from SLMR01000206.1 coordinate 2,527, forward strand.
CCCGAAGGGAAGTTACGGCGCCCACTTCTGGCTCAATCGCGGCGACCCCGACACCGGCGAACGTCCCTGGCCGGATCTCCCGCAGGACGCCTACGCCGCCTCCGGCTACCAGGGCCAGGAAGTCGTCATCGTGCCGTCCCGGGATCTGGTGGTGGTGCGCCTGGGCATCTCCCGGCCCCGCGAGGCATGGGACCGGGAGTGGTTCGTCGGCGCGGTCATCGACACCCTGGCCGATCTCGACTGAGGAACCAGCCCAGGCCCTCAGCCGCCCCTGGCAAACGCAATCAATGCATCCAGGAACTCGTTCGGCCGCTCCATCGGGACCATGTGACCACAGCCTGGCAGGACCACCTGCTGAGTCTGCGCCGCCGTCATTGCGGTCGCCAGCTTTGCCCCGGCCTTCGGCGGCGTCATCATGTCCTGGCTGCCGAGCACGTACTGCACCGGACAGGTCACCTGGGCCGCCCGCTCCAGTCCGGCGTCATAGGCATTGCAGGCCGCGAGGTCGGTGAAGATGACGCCGGGGCCCGCCCGCTCCAGCAGGCGGATCCCCTGGCCATGCAGCCACAGACCCGGCGCCTGGTTGCCGCCCAGGTGCGAGCGCGGGCTCATGCCCCAGTTGATGATCATCTCGCCCGCCCGGGGATCATCCGCGCGGGCCGCCTCCAGCAGCGGCTCCGCCACCGGCATGGGGAACCCGGTGCCGGTGAGCACCAGGGCATCGACCCGCTCCGGATACCGCGCCGCCATGTCCAGAGCCGCGAGCGAGCCCATGCTGTGGCCAACCACCCGAGCCGACTCCAGGCCGGCACTGTCGAGCAGCGCCGCCAGCCAGTCCGCCTGGGCCTCGATGGACTCAAGGGGCTCTCCCCCAGAGCGGCCATGCCCCGGCAGGTCCACCGCCAGCACGTTGGCACCGTGAAAGGCGAAATAGCGACTCTGAAGGATCCACACGGAGTGATCCATGCCCGCGCCGTGGACGAACACCCAGGTGTCGCGACCCGGCTCCACCGGGTGGGTTCCCGTGTAGACGTACGCCGTTGCTCCGTTGACCTGCAGTTCCATCAGCGCGGCTCCTTCTGACTGGCACGCAGCGCGCGCTTGAGATCATTGATCAGATCATCCGGGTCCTCGATGCCCACCGACAGGCGAATCATGCCCTCGGAAATGCCGGCGGCCTCCAGCGCCTCCCGGCTCATGCGGTGGTGCGTGGTGCTGGCCGGGTGAATCACAAGCGACTTGGCATCACCCACATTGGCCAGGTGCGAGAAGAGATTCAGGCTCTCTGTGAACCGCCGGCCCGCCTCACGCCCGCCCTTGATGGTGAAGCTGAACACGGCGCCGGCACCCCGGGGCAGCAGTTCGCGGGCCAGGGCGTGGTCCGGGTGGTCGTCCCGCTCCGGGTAACCCACGTGTTCCACAGCCTCGTGCTCGGCCAGGAAGGCCACCAGCTTGCGGGTATTATCCACGTGGCGCTGCATGCGCAACGGCAGGGTCTCCAGCCCCTGGAGCAGATGAAACGCCGTCGTGGGGCTCATGCAGGCACCGAAATCCCGCAGCCCCTCCTTGCGCGCACGCAGCAGGAACGCGCTGGGACCGTACTCCTCGGTGAAATCCATGTTGTGGAAGCCGGCGTAGGGCTCGGTCAGTTCGGGAAACAGCCCGGAGGCGTCCCAGTCAAAACCGCCGCTGTCCACCAGCAGGCCACCCACTGCAACGCCGTGGCCGCCCAGGAACTTGGTTGCGGAGTGGTAGACCAGGTCCGCACCGTGGTCGAACGGTCGGCACAGGTACGGCGTGGTGAACGTGGAATCGATCAGCAGCGGCAGGCCATTGGCATGGGCAACGTCCGCCACGGCGCGGATGTCGAGCACGTCCAGGCCCGGGTTCCCGAGCACCTCGCCGAACACCAGGCGCGTCTCGGGCCGGATCGCTTCACGGAAGGCTTCCGGGTCGCGCGGGTTGACGAAGGTGGTATTGATGCCGAACCGCGGCAGCGTGTAGCTCAGCAGGTTGTGCGTGCCGCCGTAGAGGGAATGCGAGGCAACAATGTGCCCGCCGGCCCCCATCAGCGTGGCAATGGCCAGATGCACGGCCGCCTGGCCGCTGGCCGTGGCGATCGCGCCCACGCCGCCCTCCAGGGCGGCGATGCGCTCTTCCAGGACCGCGTTCGTGGGGTTGGAAATGCGTGAATAGACATGACCACCCCGCTCCCCGTTGAACAGCGACGCGGCCTGCTCGCTGTCCCGGAA
>SLMR01000215.1 GCA_007133445.1 Aquisalimonas sp.
GATTCCTACGGCGCGCGCATGCAGAGCGAGAGCCAGCGCGCGCTGATGGACATGACCTTCATGGACCTGCCGCGGCGCTGGCGCATGCATCTGCCGCCCATGCTGGTCCAGGGCGCCGGGCGTGACGCCCTGTTCTCCATCAACGAAGCACGCCGTACGGCCCGTTCCTACAAGGCGGACTCAAAGATCTACCCGGACATGGCCCATGCCATGATGCTGGAGACGACCTGGGATCTGCCGGCGCGGGATATCCGCGACTGGCTGATCGAGCACTCGGACCGCTTCATCACGCAGTAGCCTCCGCGGCGGAGGCACACTGCGGGGCGGGCGGCGTCAGGAGGCGACGGCCCGGGCGACCGGGCGTTCCGACTGCTGGCGACGGAGCTCCCGCGGGGTAAGCCCGTAGGGATTCAGCTGGTAGTAGCCGGTGAACTCCTCGAAGGCCTTCAGGGCGTCTTCGAGCGAGCGGTCCTCGCGCACCTCGAAGGCGTTGATGCCAACCCGCGCCATATACGCGAGTTGATCCCGGAGGACGTCGCCGACCGCCCGAAGCTCGCCGCGGTAGCCGTGACGGCTACGTAGCAGGCGGGCGTGCGAATAACACCGGCCATCCTTGAAGGCCGGAAAGTCCAGAGCGATCAGCGGCAGGTCATCCAGGGCCGGCACCAGCTCGTCCAGAGCCGTGTCACCATTGATGCAAACCCCGACACGGCCCGGGTGTTCGGCCAGTGCGGCGCGCTCCGTCAGCCAGCGATCGTGGCTGATGATGATATCTCCCTCCGGCAGCGCCTGGTCGTCGTCCACGTGCTGCCAGCTGTCATCGACGATGACGCCGTCCCGGATAATCTTACGCATAAGCTGCCTCCTTGAACGGTTTCACGCCGATGCGCCGATAGGTATCGAGTAGCGGTTCGTCACCTTCCCTGTGTTCGGCGAATGTCCTGAGAATGCTTTCCAGGGTGTCGGCCACCTGGTCCTTGGGCACGGCCGGGCCAATGCGCTCGCCCATGCCGGCGTCGTTGGAGGAGGAGCCGCCCACGGTGATCTGGTAGAACTCCTGGCCCTTCTTGTCGACGCCCAGGATGCCGATGTGGCCCACGTGGTGGTGGCCGCAGGCATTCATGCAGCCGGACATGTTCAGCCGGATGTCACCCAGGTCATAGAGGTAGTCCATGTCGTCGAAGCGGCGATTGATATCCTCGGCCACTTCGATGGAGCCGGCATTGGCCAGGCTGCAGAAATCGAGGCCCGGGCAGCAGATCATGTCCGTCATGGTGCCGATGTTCGGGGTCGCCAGGTTCAGCTCGGCCAGCTCCTCCCACAGCGCATGGAGTGCGTCCTGACGGACGTCGGCGAGCACCAGGTTCTGGGTGTGGGTGACGCGGATCTCGCCGAAGCTGTAGCGCTCAGCCAGTTCGGCCACCGCGTCCATCTGCGCATCGGTCATGTCGCCCGGGGCCACTGCCGGAGCCTTGAGCGACAGGAAAACGGCGCGATAACCGGACTGGCGGTGGGGAACGGTGTTGTGCCGGTACCAGCGGGCGAAGCGGTTGTCCTCCTCCAGATGGCGGGAGAGGTCACCCTCGTCCGCTTCGCGGTCGTACGCCGGCGGCTGGAAGAAGTCGCGCATGTATTCCACGTCGTCCGGGGCCAGCGTGAGCTGCGGATCGCCCTTGATACGCTGCCACTCGTCCTCGACGCGGCGGGCGAATGCCTCGGCACCCATGGAACGCACCAGGATCTTGATGCGCGCCTTGTGCATGTTGTCCCGGCGGCCGTTGAGGTTGTACACCCGCAGGATGGCGTCCAGGTAGGAGAGCAGGTGCTCCTCCGGAAGGAACTCACGGATCAGCTCACCGACGATGGGTGTGCGCCCCAGCCCACCGCCAACGTAGACCTGAAACCCGGTCTCGCCATGCTGGTTGGTGATGACCTGCAGCCCGATGTCGTGCACGCGGATGGCTGCACGGTCCGAATCCGAGGCACTCACGGCGATCTTGAACTTGCGCGGCAGGTAGGAGAACTCCGGGTGCAGCGTCGCCCACTGGCGGATCAGTTCGCAGTAGGGGCGCGGGTCCATCAGTTCATCGGCGGCCACGCCGGCGAGATGGTCCGAGGTAATATTGCGGATGCAGTTGCCGCTGGTCTGGATGGCGTGCATTTCCACGCTGGCCAGGTCGGCCAGGATGTCCGGCACGGTCTCCAGCGCGGGCCAGTTGTACTGGATGTTCTGCCGGGTCGTGAAGTGCCCGTAGCCGCGATCGTAGGTGCGCGCAATGTGCGCGAGCATGCGCAGTTGGCGGCTGCTCAGGAGGCCGTAGGGAATCGACACCCGCAGCATGGGCGCATGCCGCTGGATGTACAGCCCGTTCATCAGCCGCAGCGGACGGAATTCGTCATCCGTCAGTTCGCCGGCAAGGTAGCGCCGCGTCTGATCGCGGAACTGCTCCACCCGCTGATTGACCAGTGTCTGATCGAAACTGTCGTACCTGTACATCGAGCCCTCGTCAACGTTGCTCCGGCCGGCTCCGAACGGTGAGCCGCGGGCCGCGCACGCGTGGTGCGGGCCCAGATACAGCGGGGACCCTAGCAAGGCGGCGTTATGCGGAAAAGGAATGTTTCGCTATAAATTAAGCGTCAAGTGTTATTTACCACCGATACTGGCCCCACAGCTCCGGGTTGGCCCAGAATCGCGGGTTCAGCCAGTCGGGAGTGGTCTTGTAGGTGGCGATGTCAAAGCCGTAGAGCGTGCCGTCGCCGGCGGCGAGCTGGGCCAGCCTGGTGAAGCCGAAGGCGGTCATGTCGCCATGATGCCATATGTCTCCGGGGCGCAACCGCACGACCACGCGACGGGCATACAAGTCCCGCAGGCGCGACAGCACGATCTCACCCTCGCGGCGCGGAAACGCGTCCAGTGCCCCTACAAGCACCAGGTCCTGACGGCCGAGGCGCTCCAGGGCGGGCAGGGCGTCGGCCGTATCCACGACCGTGGCGACCGTTTCGGCGCCCTCGGCCGCCGCCGGATCCAGTGGTGCCGGATCACCGATGACCAGGAGTTCCCGCGGTGCGGTTTCCCGCAACACGCGCGCGAGCATGTCCTGAGCGGCAAAGGTCTGATCCATGGGGTGTGGGTCTCGGTAACGCGATACACGTAGGCTCCTGCAAACTGGAACAGTCTACCTGTTTTGTCCAGTGGTTCCTTGTCTGGGCTGGGAGCCTGGGATAGAGTCTGGCCCGGTGTTGCGCGCCCGATAATGAAAACCGACCGAGGTGCATTCTGGATCTGTTCTCCCTGCTACCGTGGCGGCGGTTGCGCCGGGATCGTCGCGTTGGCGTGTCTCTCAACGAGCATGGTGTCGGAGTCGCCGTCCTGGACGGGGCGGACGCACTGATTGTTGCCGAATATCGGCCCACCGAGGGCGGCGTGGATGGATGGCGCCGGGCACTGCGTGCGGCGGTCCAGGACCATGGCCTGCAGCGTTGTCCCTGTGTTGCCGTGGTGCCGCGGGACAGCTATCAGCTCCAGCAGCTGGAAGCGCCGGCAGTGCCTGATGAGGAGTTGGCGACAGCCGTGCGCTGGCGCCTGAAGGACGTGGTGGAGGTGCCCCTCGAGCAGGCCGTCACCGATGTGGTGACCGTCCCGCCGGGGCCTTCACGCAGTGTCAGCAGCATGCTTTACGGCGTGGTCGCCCGGCGCGAGCGCATGGACGAGTATGCGAGCGTGGTAGAACAGGCCGGACTGCACCCTGTTGTACTCGAGATCCGCGAACTCGTCATTCGCAACATCGCCGCACTGGTCCCCGAACAGGGGGGTGGGGTCGCGGTGCTGGCGGTCGACGCGGACGAGGGGTTGCTGGTCATCAGCCGTGAGGAGACGTTCTACCTCGGGCGGTCGCTGGAGATCGGTGCGGACGACCTTCAGGCTGGTGATTCCGGTACGGTCGAGCGTCTGGCACTCGAGGTGCAGCGCTCCCTGGACTACTACGACAGCCAGCTCTACGGTGCCCCGCCGTCGCAGGTGTTGCTGTTGCCGCTGACCGAATTCGATGACGATGCGGTGGCCCGCGAGCTGGACAGACAGCTGGGAGTCCGCGTCGCCATCCTGGAGATGGAGGACTGGCTGCAGTCCCCCTCCGGCCTCTCTGCCGGGCAACAGCAGCGTGCGGCGCTGGCGATCGGGGCCGTTCTGCGTCATCGCAGGGGGAGTCTGGCGTGAGGCAGGATGTGAATCTCCATCAGCCGCTCCGACGGCGCCGTGACTGGCTCGCCCCGGGCATGTTTCCCATGTGGGCCGGGGCGCTGGCGTTGGTGCTGGGGAGCGTTACCGCTGCGAACTGGCAGTCGGCCCGACATCTGGAACAGGAGGGGGATGCCCTGGCCGAGCAGGTGGAGCAGGAACAGGAGGCGGTGGAAGCGTTGCAGGCGGAGGCCCCGACAGAGGAGCCAGATCCCGATCTGCAGGGACGCGTGGAGGCGCTGGAAGATGAAATTGCTGCGCGGAAACGCCTCGGGGCACGGGTGGGTCGTAACGGCCATGGACCCTGGCAAGGCGGTTTTGCGCCGGTTTTCGATGCCTTGACGCGTGAGGCGGCCGACGACGTCTGGCTGGAACGGATTGTTGCCGGCGGCGAGGGTCAACTGCGGCTGGAAGGCGGTGCCCTGCGGGCGAAGGCGGTGCCGGAGTTTGTCGATCAACTCGGAAGAGAACCCGAGTTCCTGGGCAAGTCCTTCGGGGGCATGGAATTGCGGCGTCCGGAGGACAACCCGGAGCC
>SLMR01000107.1 GCA_007133445.1 Aquisalimonas sp.
CCGGGCCAGTCGTAGGCCTCGATCGCGCGGATCGCCTCGGTGGTGAAGCCGCGGGGCGGCTTGCGTTGATCGCGGGCGAAGCGTTCGAGGAGTGCGTGAGCCAGCAGGCTGCCATCGCCCTGGCGCTCCCGGAGCGGCGGGATGGTCACGGAGATCTCGCTGATTCGGTAGTAGAGGTCCTCGCGGAATTCGTTGGCCCCGATGAGGTCCGCGAGGTTCTGGTGCGTGGCGCAGATTACCCGGGCGTCCACCGGGATCTCGCGGCGGCCGCCAACCCGTTCCATCACCCGCTCCTGGAGGAAGCGCAGCAGCTTGCTCTGCAGCGCCATGGGCATGTCGCCGATCTCGTCCAGGAACAGCGTGCCGCCGTCGGCGAGTTCCACCTTGCCCTTGGTCTGCCGGTGGGCGCCGGTGTAAGCGCCCTTCTCGTAGCCGAACAGCTCGCTCTCCAGGAGGTTCTCCGGGATGGCGGCGCAGTTGATGGCAACGAAGCTGTTCCCGGAGCGCTCACTGAGCTGGTGCAGCGCCTGCGCCAGCACTTCCTTGCCGGTGCCGGTCTGGCCCAGCAGCAGCACGGTGGCATCGGTCTTCGCCACCTTCTCCACCAGGCGGCAGACCCGCAGCATCGACTGGCTGCCGGTGATCAGGCCCGCCAGCGGGGACTGCTGGCCGCGCAGAAGCTCGCGGTTGCGTTCCTCGAGATGTGCCACGTGGAAGGCACGGGAGACGATCAGGTTCAGTATGTCGGTATCCACCGGCTTCTGGTAGAAATCATACGCGCCCAGGCCAACCGCCTTGACGGCGCTGGATTCATCCCCGTTGCCGGTGACGACGATCACCTTGGTCTGCGGCGAAGCGGTGAGGATGTCGCTCAGGGTGGCCATGCCCTCCTCGGTGCCCTCCGGATCCGGAGGCAGGCCGAGATCCTGCAGCACCACCATCGGTTCATGGCGGCGCACCTGGGCCATGGCGCCTTCCCTGTCGGTGGCGGTAATCACCTCGTAGTTTTCGAAACACCATTTCAGCTGCCGCTGCAAACCGGGATCGTCTTCGACGATAAGCAGTTTTTCCGCGCTCACGACCCACCCGTCACTATTGTTCTGGCGTCCGCCTCTTCTGGCGGTGCATCCGCATCCGGACTGTCCAGGGGGATCGCCGGCAGTCTGAACTGGAACCGCGTCCCTTCCCCTGGCGAGCTCACCACACTAACGCGCCCGCCGGCCCGATGCACGAATTCGCGCACCTGGTGAGCGCCGATGCCCATGCCCTTCGCCGACTTGGTGGTGCGGAAGGGCCGGAACAGCTCGTCGCGCACGAACTCCGGCGACATGCCGCTGCCGGTATCGGCGACCTCCACCAGCAGCTGCCCCTCGTCCACCCTCGCCCGCACATGCACTTCGCCGCTGTTGCCGGTGGCATCCTGCGCGTTGCGGATGAGATGCACCAGCACCATGGCGAATTCCTCCGGATTGGCCTCCACCGCGTGGTGATCCACGGCCAGCTCCAGTTTCGGTACCGGGCGGCGGTCGGTGCCGCGGCCGGCGGCGTCCTGCAGCACCCGGCGCACATCCACCCGCTCGATCAGGCCACTGGTCTGGCGGCGCTGGATATGCTCCAGCAGCCGCTCCATGCGCTGCACGGAATCACCGATGGTTGCCATGGCGTCATCCACGAACTCGGGATTGTGCTTGTGCTTCTCGGCGTTCTTCACCACCAGCGACTGCTGCGCGATCAGGTTCTTGAGGTCGTGCATCAGGAACGCGGTGAGCTGGTTGAAGGCCTCGAACTGCCGCGCCTGGGACAGTGCCTGCCCGTCCTCGTGCTGGCCCAGGAAGCTCGCGATCTGGCGGCCGAGGGCATGCATCAGGTCCCGGTCCTCCCAGGTGATCTCCGGGTTGGCCTCCGGCCGCGTCAGCAGCAGGAACCCGCTCAGCGTGTCCTGGCGCAGCAGCGGGATCACGGCCCAGGCGCTTTCGATGGCGTTCACCTGCGGCGGCAGGGCCATGCCGTCATAGCGCCCCGGCTGCTGCCGCAGTTCCTGCACGTCGATGATCCAGCGGCTGCGCTGCAGGAAGGCGACCAGGGGGGTGTCCTCGTCGATGTACTCCGCGTTCACCCGCAGGCGCCAGGAACCGGCCAGGGCGAATCCGCCCTCCCGCTGGCGCCGCCATACCGCCCCTCCGGGGCTGCCGAAGATGTCGGCCACCACGTTCACCGTTCGCTCGTACGGCGATAGCCCGCCCTGTTCGTCCGCCAGCCGCTGGGTGACGCGCAGCCACTCCTCCCGGTAGTCGTACTTGTTGCTGAAGAAGTGCTTGCTGATGAATACCCGCAGGCGCGCGCGAACGTCCGCCGACGTGACGACGACGGCCAGGGCAATGAGCGCCCCCGCCACCAGCAGAATCTGCGCGAACTGGCCCCAGGTGCCGCCGAAATCGCGAATGTAGTAGCCGCCCAGGGAAATGAGAATGAGATAGCCGCCGGCGGCTACCACCACCGCCGTGTGAAACGCCACGTGCCGGGAAACGAACACCGGCAGCGCCCAGGACTGGTTGCGGCGCGCGGCGATCAGTATCAACGGGGCGGCCACCGCCTGGATGATGCCGCGGGCCTCCCAGACGATGGTATCCACCCGCTGGAACAGCAGCGCGTCGGAGTACAGGTACAGGTCATAGGCAAAGAGAATTCCCGCGCCCAGGCAGAAAAACTTGATCGCCCAGCGGCGCTCGGTGGGCAGGTTGCGGTAGAGCTGCTCGAGCATCACCAGCCCGATCAGCGCCAGCACCAGCGCACCGATGACGTAGGTGCCGGTCAGCCCCATGTGCTCCACCGGAGTGTCCATGCCAAGCTGCGCCCGACTCCACCAGGCAGCGGCCAGTGCCACGGCGGGGGCGAGCGCAGCGGTCAGAGTGAGCATGCGCAGCCAGATGCTCGGGGCCTGCATGGGGGAGAGCAGCCAGGCGATGAACAGAATCCACAGCCCGCTGCGAACGAGTTCCGAGGATTCCAGGGCGAAGGCGGGTACGCTATTGGTGCCGGCGTACACCGAAAGCAGCAGCGCCCAGGCAGCGGTGGCGGCGGCCGCCACCACCAGCAGCATGCCATGCCGGCCGCCGCGCCAGCTGGCGAGCAGCAGGGCAGCGAGGACGGCGAATGCGATTGCCGCAATCCCGTAACTGATACTTCCGGCAAGGGTCATGTGCGAACCTTTCAGCAAGTAAAGCCAGATCTCAGCGCCGTTGTGCGGCGTTCCGGCCCGGCGTGCGTGCGTAGGCGTGGTGGCCTTACGTCAAGGAAGCGCAACGCCGGCGGTACGCCGCACAACCGAGCGCTTCGGGTGGTTTCTGCGCCGCTATGGGCTGCGTTGCTCGTCGGTCATGTGGCGCCGGCTACACCTCCCGCCTTGCCACGGCGTGGCAGATACCACTGGGACCTGGCTTGCCTTGCCGGAAGGTTGGTAAGCGCTCTCTCCGGTTTCCTGCCCGATTCTAGCGCATCACCGAGCGCATTGAATGCATTCATCATATGCGGCCGGCGGGAAGCCGCCTGAAAACGGCCTCGAGGCGGTTGCCGGCAGCGCTGCGGGGCGATAGGGTCTTCACTCCCTGCACAGCACGGTGGAACCCCCGCATGGGCCCCAGCCAGACAGATCAGGAAATACCCACGGGCATGGACAAGGCAAGCGCGCCCGCGGTTACCGTTCATCCGCTGACTCCGGATGTCGAGAATCACTGGGACGCCTACGTCCAGCGCCACCCGTCCGGCTCGCCCTACCATCAGCTTTTCGTCCGCGACCTGCTGCAGGGGGTCTGCGGGCAGAAACCGCACTACCGGGTGGCACGGGGGGCGGACGGCGCGCTGCGCGGCTGCCTGCCGCTGGTGGAGCTGCGTAGCCGCCTGTTCGGTCATTTTCTCGTATCCCTGCCGTACTTCACCTTCAGCGGCCCGCTGGGGGATGACCCCGGGGTCGAGAACGCGCTGATGGACGACGCATGCCGTCTCGCCGGGGAGCTGGGCGCGGACCACGCGGAAATTCGCGACACACGGCAGCACGCCGGTCCGTGGCAGGTGCGCGACGACAAGGTCAACATGCAGCTGGTGCTGCCGGAGAGCACCGATGCCCTGTGGAAGCAGATCGGCTACAAGCTGCGGGCACAGATCCGCCGTCCGCAGAAGGCGGGTGCCACGGCCACGGTGGGCGGAGCCGAGCTGGTGGATGATTTCTACCGCGTGTACGCCCGCAACATGCGCGACCTCGGCATGCCGGGGCAGCCCCGGCACCTGTTCCGCGAAATGGCACGGAGCTACCCCCACAGCCACGTCATCGTGGTTACCGTGGGCGGCAGACCCGCCGCCGCCGGATTCCTGGTGGGCGGCTACGGGCGCCTCGACATTCCCTGGGCCTCCTCGCTGCGGGAGTTCAACCCCATCAGCGTCAACATGCTGCTTTACTGGGAGGCCCTGCGACTGGCGGTGGAACAGGGCTGCAAGACATTCGAATTCGGTCGCTCCAGCGTCGACAGCGGAACCTACCGCTTCAAGAAGCAGTGGGGCGCCCGCCCGGTGCCCCTGTACTGGCACTACTGGATGAAGGACCGCTCCGAGCCCCCCGGCCTGACACCGGACAACGCCAAATACCGCCTGGCGATCGCCGCCTGGCAGCGCCTGCCGGTTGCCGTGGCCAACGTGCTGGGGCCGCGGATCATTCGCTCGTTGCCGTAGCGTCCGCGGCTCCCCGCATTTTTTCGGTGCTTTTCCC
>SLMR01000345.1 GCA_007133445.1 Aquisalimonas sp.
GGACTTCCTCCTATGCTCGAATCATAGCGCCGGAGTGTCCACGACACCGGGGGAAGTCCAATCATAGCGCCGGAGTGTCCACGACACCGGGGGAAGTCCAGAGGATTCTACGCCCAGAGACTACAAGGTTCTCATGGGCTGCAGGCACTCGGTCGCCCGACGCCCCAGCTCCGGGAATATCAAACAGCCGGGGCACGACCCCTCGCACCCTGATGACTTTGACCCAAGTCAACATCGCCCGGTGATTCCACTGGCACTATCACTTTGGATATAGTAGACAGTCCTGTCTTGGCGTCCGTTTCATACCAAAGGTGGCCACTATGGAACTTGATCCGCTGCTGCTCTCCCGTGTGCAGTTCGCGTTTGTCGTGTCCTTCCACGCAATCTTTCCGGTTTTTACGATTGGCCTGGCGGCCTACATCGCCACGCTTGAGGGGTTGTTCTACCGAACCTCGAATCCCGTCTACGCAACCCTGTCGCGCTTCTGGACCAAGGTGTTCGCCGTGGTCTTCGGTATGGGCGTGGTGTCCGGCATTGTCATGGCCTTCCAGTTCGGCTCGAACTGGAGCGCGTTCTCCTACATTTCCGCCAACTTCCTCGGCCCGGTGCTCAGTTATGAGGTTGTGACGGCGTTCTTCCTTGAAGCCACCTTCCTCGGCGTTCTGCTGTTCGGCCGCGACAAGGTGCCGAAGGGTGTTCACCTGTTCGCCGCCTGCATGGTGGCGGTTGGCACGTTCATCTCGTCGTTCTGGATTCTCTCGGCCAACAGCTGGATGCAGACGCCGGCCGGCGTTGAGATGCGCGACGGCTTGCTGCACGTCACGTCGTGGGCAGAGGCCATCTTCAACCCGTCACTCTGGCCGCGGTTCTTCCACATGGCACTGGCCTCGTTCCTCACCGCGGGATTCGTTGTCGCCGGTGTCAGTGCCTGGTATCTGCTCCGGCGCCGGGCTCCTGAGCTAAACCGGAAGGCGCTTGGGATGACGGTTGTGCTCCTCGCCATCATTGCCCCGGCGCAGCTTCTGGTTGGGGACTGGCACGGACTCAACTCCTTCGAGCACCAGCCTGCCAAGGTCGCAGCCATGGAGGGCGCCTGGGAGACGAAGGAGGGCGCCCCGCTGATCCTGTTCGCGATCCCGGATGCGGCCAACGAGACCAACCATTGGGAAGTGGCTATTCCGAACATGGCGAGCCTCATTCTCACCCACGATCTCCAGGGAGAAGTCCCCGGGCTGAAGGAGTGGCCTGCCGAGGATCGACCGCCGGTGGGGATCGTGTTCTGGAGCTTCCGGGTAATGGTGGCCATCGGGCTGCTGATGATCGCCGTCGCCGCTGTCGCGCTGGTGCAGAGGCTGCGCGGTCGCTTGTTTGAGTCCACACGGCTGCTGCGCGTGTTCACCTGGATGATTCCGTTGCCGTTCGTCGCGGTGCTGGCGGGCTGGTTCGTCACTGATATTGGCCGTCAGCCGTACATCGTCTATGGCGTGATGCGCACCGCCGAGGGCGTGACTCCCTCGCTCACCGGCGGCATGGCCCTGTTCACCTTGGTGGGGTTCATCCTTGTGTATGCGGTGATTTTCGCGGCTGGGCTCTACTACCTGGTGCGTCTTATCCAGGCCGGACCGGAGTCCCTGGAGGCCGCACCAGTTGAGAGCGAGGGCCGGCCCAAGCGTCCGTTCTCGGCGGTGGGAACACCCCTCAATGACAATCCCGTCACCGGTGGCGAGCGAGGTTAATCGACATGGAACTGCTTGATCTGACGCTAATCTGGATTCTGATCATCGGCTTCGGCGTGTTCATGTACGTCCTCATGGACGGCTTCGATCTGGGCGTGGGGATTCTCTTCCCCTTCGCCCCCGATGAAGCCTCACGCGACGCGATGATGAACTCCGTGGCGCCGGTCTGGGACGGCAATGAGACCTGGCTCATCCTCGGGGGAGCGGGGCTTCTCGCAGCCTTTCCGCTGGTCTACGCCGTGTTCCTGCCTGCGCTCTACATCGGTGTGTTCCTGCTTCTGGCGGGGCTTATCTTCCGCGGTGTTGCGTTCGAGTTCCGTTTCAAGGCCAACCGGTCGCGCTACCTGTGGAACTGGTCCTTCTTTGGCGGCTCGCTGGTGGCGACGTTTGCCCAGGGCGCCGTGGTGGGCGCTTACATCCAGGGCTTCGAGACCGATGGCTTCACCTACGTCGGTGGGCCGCTGGACTGGCTGACACCGTTCACGGTGATGACGGGTGTGGCCCTGGTCTGCGGGTACACACTGCTGGGTGCCACCTGGCTGGTGCTCAAGACCGAAGGTCCGCTGCAGGACTGGGCCTACACGGTGGCCCGGCGCATGCTGATGGCCGTGATGGTGTTCTTCGTCATCATCAGTATCTGGACACCTTTGGCCGAGGCCCGCGTGATGGAGCGTTGGTTCGGGAATCTGGAGTGGCTCTGGGTATTCCCTCTGGTGACCCTGGCGGCGGCTTACTGGCTCTGGCAGGCGATCGAGCGGCGCCGTGAGGGTGTGCCCTTCGTGGCCACGATGGTGCTGTTCATCATGTTCTACATCGGCCTCCTGATCAGCATGTGGCCTTTGGCTGTGCCGCCGGATCACACCTTCTGGGATGCGGCCTCTGCGCCTGCAAGCCAGCTATTCCTCCTGCTCGGCGTGCTATTCCTCACACCTGTCGTGCTGGGCTATACCGCCTGGACCTACTGGGTGTTCCGCGGCAAGGTGTCGGCGCACTCGGTTGGCTACCATTAGTGGTTGTACAGGAAGGAATTACTGCCCCGTGTTACGAACGTTCGTAACACGGGGCAGTAAGCAGAAGCAGAAGCATCCCCCGAGCGTCCGCTTTGATTCCCGCTAACGCGGCGCTGAGCCGCCGGGCAAGGTCACAGCGCTTTTCACGGTCGGATCCAGCGCCACGTTAGATTCCTGTTTCGCCAATTAACTTGCGAAGCTGCAAGGTGAGCGGCTCCACCTCGACCGACTCCAGCGGGTGCGCACCGGGCATCGTCCAAAGCTCGCCTTGCGGCAAATGCCCTACCACACGCTGCGCCTCCTCATAAGGAACGAGGTGATCGCGCTCGGCTACACCAAAGAACACCGGAACGTGTATCTCAGCGAGCCGCTCCATGCTCAGCGGGGTTTGATCGCCCAGCCCCAGAGTAAGAGTTCGAGTGTGCTGAAGCAGCACCTTCCAGTCCAGCGCCCGGTGCCGCTGTTCCAGAGCACGAGCGAAGGCGGGAACCTTCTCTTCAATTTTCTCAGGGTCCAGACGGGAGACCTCGCTGGAAGCCACTTCTGGGGTCCAACCGAGTTTGGTCCCGAGGGTGATCACGCCGCTCAAAGGACAATCCTGCTCTAGCGCCAGCAGGAGACCCACGAAGCCGCCCATGCTGTGGCCGAAGATCCAGGGCTGCCGGATCTGCTGCTGTTCAAGATAGTTCTTGACGCTTGTTACGAAGGCAGTCAACGAAAACGGCTGGTCAAGCAATGGCGCTTCGCCGTGGCCGGGAAGATCTACCACGTGAACGTCAAAGTAATTCGCCAGACCATCAGCAACCGGCGCGAGCTGCTCGGCGCTGCCAAGCGCGCCATGCAGCAAGACCAAAGAAGTTCCTTCTCTGTGCTCCACGATATCTCCTAGTCCATCATGCCCTGGGTGTACTGAAGTCCCAACGCACCTCCATCTAACAGTGAATGGACCGCCGTCACGATGACTCAATCACCGTGACGGCGACATATCCACCGTGACGGGCCTGGGCCCCGCGGCTTTTGCTTGTTCTTCCGGGAGGTTACCGCGGGAGGGCCATGCGGGGCCACCAAACCAATGAACACGCTGGAGCGCCCGCGTCGACTGCGGGATGTCGTCAGGGATGTCATCGGCGAGGTGCGACCCGCGCCAGAGAGCCTCTGGGAAAGCCGGCACAGTTCAATCCGTTACGATCAGACCACGGCAGCCCGATCGTATGGGATAATAGAGGCATCCGTCGTCATCCGATAACCACGATGAAGGGGCTCCCATGACCGACACTGCCAGGAACACCATCTACTACACCCTTACTGATGAGGCCCCTGCGGCCGCCACCCGTTCGTTGCTGCCCGTGGTCCAGGTGTTTACCAGCGCCGCCGGCATCGATGTCAAGCTTTCCGATGTCTCGCTGGCTGGACGCATCCTTTCCACCTTTCCGGAGCGTCTGAGAGACGACCAGAAGGTAGAGGACGGACTGACCTTCCTGGGCGAGCTGACCCAGGATCCGCACGCCAACATCATCAAGCTCCCGAACATCAGCGCCTCCATCCCGCAGCTCAACGCCTGCATACGCGAGTTGCAGTCCCAGGGCTATGACGTGCCGAGCTACCCGGCCGAGCCCCGGAACGATGAGGAACAGGCCATCCACGACCGCTATGCCAAGGTGTTGGGAAGCGCGGTCAACCCGGTACTGCGCGAAGGCAACTCCGACCGCCGCGCCCCTCGGGCAGTCAAGAACTTCGTGCGTAAGCACCCTCATTCCATGGGCAGGTGGAGCAAGGCCTCACGCACCCACGCCGACTACATGCGCGGTGGTGATTTCTACTCGGCCGAGCAGTCTTACACCATGCCCCAGGCCGGCAAGGTGCGCATCGAGTTCGTTGACAAGGACGGCAACGTCAAGCTGAAGAAGAAGCTGGAGCTGGAGACCGGCGAGATCATCGACAGCATGCGCATGAGCGTGAACGCCCTGCGCGCCTTCCTGGAAGAGACCATGGAGGACGCC
>SLMR01000295.1 GCA_007133445.1 Aquisalimonas sp.
AGACGCGCTCCTGCCCAACGTCTCGGGCCTGAAGGGGCCGTTCGGCTGCCTGAACAAGGCGCGCTACGGTATCAGCTGGGGCGCCATGGGTGCCGCCGAGTTCTGCTTCCACCAGGCACGCCAGTACACCCTGGAGCGCAAGCAGTTCGGCCGGCCCCTGGCGGCCAATCAGTTGATCCAGAAGAAACTTGCCGACATGCAGACCGAGATCACCCTGGGCCTGCAGGGCTCGTTGCAGCTCGGGCGCCTGATGGACGCCGACAACTGGGCGCCTGAGATGATTTCCCTGCTCAAGCGCAACAATTGCGGCAAGGCGCTGGACATCGCGCGCAACGCCCGGGACATGCACGGTGGAAATGGGATCGCGGACGAGTACCATGTGATCCGGCACGTAATGAATCTGGAAGCCGTGAACACCTACGAGGGCACCCACGATGTGCATGCCCTGATCATGGGCCGGTCCATCACCGGCATCCAGGCGTTCACCGGCGACTGACACCGCCCCGACGCGCGGGGCTCCGAATCCACGGGCCGCCTTCAGGCGGCCCGTGCCGCGTTAGCAGGAGGAACAGCAATGGCTGAGAATGAGGCCGTGGAACGCGAAAGCATGGAATTCGACGTCCTGATCGTCGGCGCCGGGCCCTCGGGACTCTCGGCAGCGATCCGGCTGCGCCAGCTCGCCGTCGAGGCGGGCAACGAGGACTTCGCCGTCTGCGTGGTGGAGAAGGGCTCCGAGGTGGGCGCGCACATTCTCTCCGGCGCCGTGATCGAGCCGCGGGCGCTGAACGAGCTCATCCCCGACTGGCAGGACAAGGGTGCGCCCCTGAACACCCCGGCCGGTGATGACAGCTTCCTGCTGCTCACGGAGAGCAAGTCCTGGAAGCTCCCGACGCCGCCGCAGATGCACAACCACGGCAATTACATCGTCAGCCTGGGCAACGTCTGCCGCTGGCTCGCCGAGCAGGCCGAGGAAGCCGGCGCGGAGATCTACCCCGGCTTCGCCGCCGCCGAGGTGCTCTACCACGAGGACGGCTCGGTGAAGGGCATTGCCACCGGCGACATGGGCATCCAGGCCGATGGCACCCCGGGGCCCAACTACGAGCCCGGCGTCGAGCTGCACGCCAAGCAGACCCTGTTCGCGGAAGGCTGCCGCGGCTCGGCGAGCAAGGAAGTCATCGCCAACTTCAAGCTGGACAGTGACTCCGACCCGCAGACCTACGGCATCGGTATCAAGGAACTGTGGGAAGTCCCCGCCGAGCAGCACGAGCAGGGCAAGGTGGTCCACTCCGTGGGCTGGCCGGTGGACAGCAAGACCTACGGCGGCGCCTGGATGTACCACCTGGAAGACAACCTGGTGTCCATCGGCTACGTCATCGGCCTGGACTACAAGAACCCGTATCTCTCGCCGTTCGACGAGATGCAGCGCCTGAAGACCCACCCGGCGTTCCGCAAGCACCTGGAAGGCGGCCGGCGCGTCTCCTACGGGGCCCGCGCCCTGGTGGAGGGCGGCTTCCAGTCCATGCCGAAGGTGCACTTCCCCGGCGGGGTGCTGATCGGCGATTCTGCCGGTTTCCTCAACGTGCCCAAGATCAAGGGCACCCACAATGCCATGAAGTCCGGCATGGTGGCCGCCGAGGCGGTGTTCGAGGCCCTGCAAAAGGACGACAGCCCCGGCCAGGAAGTCACCGCCTACCTGGACGGCCTGAAGAAATCCTGGATCTGGGACGAGCTCTACCGGGTCCGCAACATCCGCCCGGCCATGGCCAAGTGGGGCCTGTGGGGTGGGATGGCCTATTCCGCCCTGGACACCTACATCTTCCGTGGCAAGGCGCCGTGGACGTTCAACAATCACGCGGACCACGAACAGATCGGCAAGAAGACCGATTTCCGGCCCATCGAGTACCCGAAGCCGGACGGCAAGCTGACCTTCGACAAGCTCTCGTCGGTGTTCATCTCCAACACCAATCACGAGGAGGATCAGCCGAGCCACCTGACCCTCAAGGACCAGAGCGTGCCGGTACAGGTCAATCTGGAGCACTACGATGCCCCGGAGCAGCGTTACTGCCCGGCTGGCGTATACGAGATCGTCCGTGACGACGACGGCTCCAACCCGCGCCTGCAGATCAACGCGCAGAACTGCGTGCACTGCAAGACCTGCGACATCAAGGACCCCACCCAGAACATCAACTGGGTGGTTCCGCAGGGCGGCGACGGGCCCAACTACCCGAATATGTAGCCTGGGAACATGGCGGCGGGCCCCGGCCCGCCGCCGTCACCCAGCAGATCGCCTGCGCCGTAGGGTGCATCTTGATGCACCGCCGCACACCTCGTCCCTCACCCCCGCATCACGAGGCCCCCGGCGCCCGACGCACACCGAACCGCAACGGCACACTCCCGTTACGCATGAAGGCACTGATACTGGTGGCCACCGGATCCCCCGGATCGCCGTCGTGCGCACTGCATCGCACGAAGGCCACATGACGGGTCAGATGGTAGCACTCCGCGCGGGCGTGAATGGCGCGCCCGGGCCTGGCCGCGCGCAAGTGGTCAATGCGCAGATCCAGCGTTGCCACGAACTCCGGCGGGGACAGGCTGAAGAACGCCGCGGCACCACTGGTCTGGTCAATCAGGGTCGTCAACACACCACCGTGGAGGTAGCCGCGGTAGGGATTCCCAACCAGTTCCTCACGGTATTCCACGGCGGCGCTGAAGCTTCTGCGCCCCACATCGGTCACCGTCAGCCCGATTCGGCGGCTGTGCGGGATGGACGCGAAGAAGCGCCGACCGAAGTAGCGACGTACGGCCGGCAAACGGAACAGCGCGCGCCAAACGGCGGCCGTGACGGTGTCACCGCGCAAGGTCACGCAAACGGCGCCCGGCATCGCGGGCGATACGCGGATCGTCCCGATGGCCCAGTTGCAACACCTCCTGCAGCAACTCCAGGTCGTTCATCCTGGATACGGCATGCCGCCGCAGGCGCGCCACTGGATCGTTGAGGGCCACCTCCATGAGCACACGCTCGCTGTCCAGGCGATCCACCGCGGCGCGACGGATGGCCTCTTCCCGGGCGCTTCGCGCCACGTAGGCGAGCACGGCCCCGTCATCAGAGTGCTGCACGGCACGGATCCGGTCCTCACGGCGGAGGCTGGCATCCCCTCCCACCAACAGTCCGCGGTAACGCGCATCGGCCCTCTGACGGGTATCGCGATCACGGGCATGACGTCGCAGACGGTCCAGGCGACCCAGATCACTGCAATCAGCCAGCACGTCGTGGCGGCGGCGCGGTGCGCGCCGCAACGAGGCCATCAATCGGGACATCAGCGCTTCAAACATGCGTTAACCCTGAAATAAACTGCCGCATCGTAACCCAGGGCCGGGGGCCGTGTCCGTGATTCACGACAAGAGTTTGGGGAGGTGAATCGCATAACCCTGGGCGTAATCCACACCCAGGGCTCGCACGCGCTCCAGGGTCGCCGCATCCTCCACACACTCGGCCACGGTGAGCATGCCCATGGTATGCCCCACCTGGTTGATGCATCGAACCATGCTCTGATCGACCTGGTCCGTCGCCAGGTTGCGCACGAACTGTCCGTCGATCTTCAGGTAATTCACCGGCAACGCCCGCAGATAACCGAACGACGACAATCCGCTGCCGAAGTCATCCAGCGCGAACCGGCAGCCGTACTCGCCCAATCGGGTAATGAATTCCTGGGCGCGGGCCATGTTGCTGATAACGGCCGTTTCTGTGATTTCGAAACACAACCGCGCCGGGTCCACACCGGTCTCCCGCATGGTCTCCATGACGAACCCGAGGAACTCCGGGTCGTTGATGGACTGCCCGGAGAGATTGACGGCGTAATGATCCACATCCGCCAATTCGCGGGGACGCTGGACGATGACCTCCATGGCCATGCGCATCACGTGCCGGTCCAGCGCCGGCATCAACCCGAACCGCTCGGCCGCGGGCAGGAACTGGGCAGGCCACGCCAGCGCCCCGTCGTCATCAGTCATGCTCAGGAGAAACTCGACCTTGGAGGGCAGATCCGGCTGCAATGACTCCAGGCGCTGGTAGCGCAACCGAAAGCGCTGTTCATCCAGAGCATTCTGAACCTTTGCCGCCCACTCCACCTGACCATGACGATCGGCCATGGCCAGGTCATCCGGATTGGCCACGTGGACCCGGTTGCTACCAGCCTCCTTGGCCACGTAACAGGCGGTATCCGCTGCCGCCAGAATGGCGCCGACCCCGTCCCGCGCAGCCACCGGCACCACCCCGGCACTCACACCCGGATTGAAGACCCGGTCCGCCCACGGGAAACGGAACTCGGCAATCTGATCACGAATGCCCTCAGCGACCGTGGTAGCAGCGGCCTGGTCATAGCCCGGCAACAGCAACGCGAACTCATCCCCGCCCATGCGCGCCAGGGTTCCTCCCTCGGGGGTCCGGGCCAGCATCAACTCAGCGGTCTGGCGCAGCATCTCGTCCCCGGCGGCGTGACCGCAGGCATCATTAACCAGCTTGAAACGATCCAGATCGAACCAGCACAGCATCGCCGGGCGGGACCGCAACGCGTCGTCGGCGAGCGTGTCGCGCAGCAGGCTCTGGAACTCCAGGCGATTTGGCAGGCCTGTGAGCGTGTCATACCGGCTCTGGTAATGGACCTGACAGGCCATACCGCGCAACTCGGTGACATCCCGAATCACTGCCACCAGCCCGCGCGCCG
>SLMR01000043.1 GCA_007133445.1 Aquisalimonas sp.
ATAGGCCGGGGCCGGATAGATATCCACACGATGGGCCAGCACCGACTGCGTCGGGGTGGCGCGCGGCGCCAGACGCGCCTCGTTGTAACCGCGGGCGATGGGTTGCGCGTATGTGTAGTCGGTGCGGTGGGTGACCCGGTAGCGCATCAGGAGGTCTCCTCCAGCGCGGTGCCATTCGCAGTCAATTGGCGCGGACCGCGGGGGTCCGTGAAGTACACCTCGGCCAGGCCGCGGGCGGTGCGGTCCAGCAGCTGCCAGGTGCGCGCCAGCAGCTGATCCAGCTCCCGGCGGTGCCCGGACGTCCCGTCCGCGGCCACCAGCTTGTCTGCATCACTGAGCTGGAGCGCCGTGTGGGCTTCGAGTACCAACCGCTCCTCGCGGCTGAGGCCAGTGTCGTCGCCGGAGGCATTCAGTGCCTGGAGGGCGGCCTTGAGCCGGGCGAGCTGGTAGCCCACGGCGCGTGGATTGCGCTCGTGCAACAGCACCAGCTCCAGGACCGGCTCGGCCTGGGCGATCTGGTGGTGCTGCCGGCGGTAGGCGTTGACGCTCTCCAGGTGGCTGAGTACCGCCTCCAGGACCCGGGATTCCAGTCGCGGCTCCAGCGCCGTGCTCATGGTGGCGCGCAGCAGGCTGCTGTTGAGCAACCCGCGTTCCACGCAACGCCCCAGCTCCAGGAAGCTCCAGGCCTGGCTGTGCACCATGGTGTCGTCCTGCAGCCCGCGCAGGGCGGCCAGCAGGGTGATGGTGTCGTCCAGCTCCGGACCCGGATCCGCGTCGCCGCCCTCGGCCACGCGGGCGCGAATGCTGCCGACCACCCGCCAGGTGTCCTGGGACAGCCGGTCGCGAACGGCGTGGGAGGCCGCCAGCATGGCGTGGAGGTTGAAGGCCACGGTCCCCAGCCGGCCCGGATCACGCAGCACGGAGCGCAGCTCCGGCATGGGGTCGGCGAGCAGCGCCTGATTCCCGCTCAGGAAGCCGGGGCGGGTATCGGTGACCCGCGTCAGCGCCATGAGCAGCGTCTCCAGGCACTGCTGGTCCAGCGGGTCGCGGAAGTCCTGGGCGGTGCGCTGAAGGCGCAGGATCACGCGCAGCAGCCGCAGGCCGTGTTCGGCGCGTTCGGCATAACGCGCCATCCAGAACAGGTTCTCGGTGGCCGCCGGGGGCAGTGCCGCCGAGCGGTCCACGGGCGTGTCCATGGCGCTTTCGGTGCGCATGAGGCTGACTTCGCGCACCGGCTCCGAGGCCACGACCCAAGTGTCCTTGGACAGTCCGCCCGCCTGATTCGACGCGTTGAGTTCGCCGGGCGCCGGGGCGATGCGGGTGAGTCCGCCGGGCATGACCGCATAGCCGTCGGGGCGCCCCACGAGGAAGGTGCGGAGGGTGGCAGCGCGGGGCTCCAGTCCGCCGGCACCCAAGGTCGGCACCGACGAGAAGCGTGCCTGGGCCTGGGCGGCGAAGCGGTGTGGGGCCTGAAGGATGCGGTCCTTCAGGCTCTGGCGCATGGTCGGGTCCAGCGTGCTACCGAACAGTGTGGTGGGCCCGGATTCCGGTTGAATCGGCTTGATGACCAGCTCGTCCAGGTGCGCCAGTACGTAATCGCGGGATTCGGGGTCGCCGCACCACCAGGTGGGCAGGGTCGGCAGGTCCAGCTCCTGGCCCAGGAAGTGCTGCGCGATGGCCGGCAGGAAGGCGTTCAGGGCCGGATTCTCCAGCACCCCGGCCCCCAGCGGATTCGCCACCGCCACGTTGCCGCGGCGCACCGCCTCCGTGAGCCCGGGTACGCCCAGCAGCGAATCACCGCGCAGCTCCAGCGCGTCGCAGTAGTCTTCGTCCAGACGCCGCAGGATGACGTCCACCGGCTCCAGGCGGCCCATGGAGCGCAGCCACACGCGGCCGTCACGCACGGTGAGATCGCCCCCTTCCACCAGGGTGTAGCCCAGGTAGCTGGCCAGGAATGAGTGCTCGAAGTAGGTCTCGTTGAGCGGCCCTGGCGTAAGCACCACCACGTTGGGCTCGTCCTGGTCGCGATCCGGGGCCAGTGCGGCCAGGCTGGCGCGCAGGTTCTGGAAGAACAGCGCCAGCCGGTGCACGTGGGATTCGCGGTAGAGGCTGGGCATGGCGCGCGCCATGACCACCCGGTTCTCCAGCGCATACCCCGCACCGGACGGTGCCTGGGTCCGGTCCCCGACCACGTGCAGGCGGCCGTCCTCGGTGCGCGCCAGATCGGCGGCGTAGAGGGTGAGCGGGTGGGCCAGCTCCGGATCGTAGGGGTGGCACGGCCGCAGGAAGCCTCCGTGGCCGTAGATCAGCTCCGCGGGCAGCAGACCGCGTCGGAGCAGCTCCTGGGGGCCGTAGATGTCCTTGAGGATGAGATTGAACAGATCGGCCCGCCGCTGCAGCGCCGCCTCGACCTCGGCCCATTCGTCGCTGCCGATGAGCACCGGAATCGGGTCGAGATCCCAGCTGCGCTCCTGCCCCTGGGGATCACCGTAGACATTGTAGGTGACACCACGCTCACGGAGCATGCGGCGCGCCTGATCATGGCGCTGGCGCAGGGCGTCCACGCCCAGGGTATCCAGGGCCTCGGCCAGATAGTGCCAGGCCGCACGGACCTCGCCGCCGGCGGCAAACATCTCGTCCGGCTGGCCCGACAGGCGTCGGTACGCGGACAGCAGTGAGGCTTCGGGATTGGCTGACATGGGGCGCGCTCACGGCGAACAGTGGCCGCCAGAATAACCCGGCTGGCGCGCTGGTGCTAAACCGCAATCGCCTCCACTCAGCCCGCACCACCCGGGCGCGGATCGGCGAGATCCAGCAGGTACGGTGCCTCCGGGCCGGGGGGGGGCGCCGGTGGCACCTCGGGCACCGGACGGCTGGCAAGGGCGGTGACGCGACCCGGCGCGCTGGCTGGTACCACAGGTGCGAGCGGGATGGCCTGAACCGCCGGTGGGGTGCCCCACGCGCCTCCGGCGCCGGGGGGGACCGAAGGACCTGCCGGCACCTGCCGGGGAGTGTGCAACGGTTCGGCAGCCGGCAGCTCGTAGCGGCAGCCGCCCAGGGCGTGACCGGTCCAGGTATCCACGACCTCGATGAGCAGTTCGCGTACCGGGGCCAGCTCGGGATACAGGGTTGACGGCGGATTGACCACCTTGCAGCGGATGCCGGCGATGGCCTCCCCGGATACCGTGCCGGGCTGCATCGGAACCCGCCGGCCATTGCACAGCAGCGCGTGGCGATTCGGCGTCACCCCGGCCAGGTGCACCTGAAAGCGGGCGTTGGCCGGATCGATGAACCGCATGGTGCCACGACCGGTACTCTCCTCGGCCAGCACCGGCCAGGGCTCCAGCGCCGGCTGCAGGCGCAGGCGCACCGGGCCGGCCTGGATCTCCGCCAGCACAGGGAACATCCAGCGCGTCCATGGCGCGAACCAGTCCCTCTCCAGGGGCAGGCCCGCGTCCGCCAGTTCGTCCAGGACGGCGTTCAGATCCCGCTCCAGCTCGTGGGGCAGCAGGAAGCGGTCATGCAGCGCACTGCCCCAGCGCACCGGGGCGCCGGTTTCCGCATGCACCGCCAGTCGGGCCAGGATGGCGCGCAGGAGCAGCGACTGCGTAGCGGCGATGCGGAAATCGGGCGTCATGGAGAAGGCATGCAGTTCCACCACGCCCAATCGGTCGCTGCCGGAGCCGGGCGGGTACAGACGGTGCAGCCGGAACTCGCCACGGCGCGGGTCGCCGGTGGGGTCGGTGACCAGGTGCGAGAGCACCCGGTCGGCGAACCATGGCTGATCACTCGGGCCCTCCGGCAGCCGGCCCAGGGCCAGATCCAGTTCGTGCAGATGCGCTTCGCTGCTCTCGTCCAGCCGCGGTGCCCAGCTATCGGGGCCGATGCGCGGGCCGGCGAACAGGTAGGAGAGGCTCGGATGGCGCTGCCAGTAGCGCAGCAGCGACCCAAGCAACCGGGGGTTGCGCAGGAACGGGCTGGTGGCCGGAGTGAGCCCGCCGAGACGGCGCCCGGCACGCTGCCCCGCCGGCGTCGGCAGCTCCTCCGACCCGGTCCAGGGTGCGAGGCCCAGACGCGCCGCCTCGTCGTAGACCGCCGCCAGCCACTGGCTCTCCCGCTGCCACTCCGCCTCTCCCGGCGTGGTCACGCGCAGGGTGCCGGTTTCCGGCTCCAGCTCCAGGCGCTGCAGGCGGCCGTCCGGTGGTGGCACATAGCCTTCCAGGTGCACGGCCGTGCCCAGTTCCGCGGCTGCGCGTTCCACCGCGCTGACCAGGGAAAGGAAGTCGGTGCTGTTGGGCACGGGCGGCAGGAAGACGTGTAGCCGCCCCCGGCGTCGTTGCACGCACAGCGCCGTGGTGGGGATGACCGGTGGCGGCGCAGCGGTGCCGCCGCTGTCGGACGTCGCGGCGTCGACCAACGTCGCGTCCGTCTCCCACGGCGATGCCGCCGGTGCGGGATCGACGCGCTCGGGTGCAGCCACGGGGAGTGCCCCCAGGGGCAGCCGGAACCCCATGGGGGCATCCCCGGGGAGCAGCGCCACGGCACCGCGCCGCGTGGGCCAGGGGCCGCTCTGCCAGATGCCGGTGTGCGGATCCCGGTGCAGGGGCAGCACATGGCCGGCGGGGTGACCCCGGGCGCGGTCCAGTTGCCGCACAAGGGCGAGACGCTTTTCCGGTGTGGCCAGGTCGGCCCGCTCC
>SLMR01000361.1 GCA_007133445.1 Aquisalimonas sp.
AGGCACGCCCGTTCGAAGAGTATCTGGTGCAGTTCGGGCCGTTCTGGTTCGAGGTGTACCGGACGGTGGGGCTGTTCCAGGTGTACACCTCCGGCTGGTATTTGGGGCTGCTGGTCTTCCTGGTCGGATCCGTTGCCGTCTGCCTGTATCGCCAGACGCCGGGCATGCTCCGGGAGATGCGCCAGTTCCGGGAAAATCAGCGGGAACGCTCCCTGCGGGCGCTGCGCAACCACCGGGAACTCGCCGTGGACACCGCGCCGGACCAGGCGGAGGCCGCCACGCAGACCGTTCTGCGCCAGCACGGCTACCGCGTGCGGGGGAGCAGCGAGGGGGAGACACGGCTGCTCGCGGCCATGCGCGGGCGTAGCAACCGCCTCGGGTACGTGTTCACGCACCTGGCGGTGGTTGTGATCGGCGTGGGTGCGCTCATCGACGGCAATCTGCTGCTCCGGGTACAGGAGTGGACCGGCCATGTTCAGGTGGCCACGGAGCAGCGGCCCGTGGCGGAGATGGACAGCGCAAGCCGCCTGCCCGTGGACAGCGGGGCGTTCCGCGGCATTGTCACCATCCCCGAAGGGGAGCGGGCCAGCGTTGTCTACATGGCGCGGGGGGACGGATTCCTGGTGCGGGAGTTGCCGTTCATGCTTGAGGTGGAGGCGTTCCGGGTGGAGCACTACGCCAGCGGCGAGCCGCGCTCGTTCGAGAGTGACGTGGTGCTGCACGCCCCGGAGCTGGACGAACCCCGGCGCGAGACGATCGCCGTGAACAAGCCGCTGCACTACGGTGGCTATTCCATCTACCAGGCCAACTTCGGTGACGGCGGCTCGCAGCTGCGCCTGGACAAGTGGGATCTCGGCGCAGGCGGAGAGCCACGCGAAATCGAAGCCCGCATACCCCGCGGCCAGCGCGTGGAGGCCGGGGGCCGCAACTACACGCTGGAGCCGGTGGACTTCGCCGTGCATAACGTCGAGTCCGTTCCAGGGCAGCGCGCGGATAACCGCAACCTGGGGCCGAGCTTCACCTACCGCCTGCGGGCGGAGACCGGCGAGTCCCGCGAGTTCGAGGTCTACATGCTGCCGGCGGACCTGGACGACGGCGCCTTCTTCATTGCCGGCGTGCGCAACGGGCCGGGGGAATCCTTCCGGTACCTGCACATCCCGGCGGATGCCGACCGCAGCCCCGGCACGTTCCTGCGCCTGAACGGCATGCTGCGCCAGCGCGAGCAGGTGCAGGGCCTGGCCCGCGAGGCAGTGCCACGGGTGCTCGCCGGCGCGGACCCGGCCCCGGATGTCGACAGCCCCGTGGCGCCGGCCCTGGCGCGGCTGGGCGAGCTGCTGGTGGCCGATCTACTGAGCGATGGCCCAGGGGCCGCGCAGGCGGGCCTGGAGGAGCGCCTGGTCGCGGCGAACCTCCCCGAGGAGCAACAGACGCTCTGGCGTGAGCTGGCCTGGGACGTGCTCACTGAAACCGTGGAGCTGGCGTATCGCCGGGCGGTGGAGCAGGGCGGCGGCGAGGCGTCGGAGTCCCTGTCCTCCGCGGAGCAGCGGTTCCTGGAACACAGCCTGGAAACCCTGCCCGCGGTGCATCGCTACGGTGCACCGGTCTATCTTCAGCCCACGGATTTCCAGCAACGACAGGCCACGGGCCTTGAAGTGGCTCGAACGCCCGGCAAGCCTGTGGTCTACACCGGCTTCGGCCTGTTGACGGTTGGCCTGGTGCTGATGTTCTACGTCAGCCACCGCCGCGTGTGGTGCCGCATACGCCCGGACGGTGATGGCAGTGCAGTACTCATTGCGGCGAACAGTCCGCGGGACCCGCTGGGGCTGCAGGCGTCCTTCACCGCGATGGTGCGCGCACTGGAAGCACGGCTTGGGCGGGGCGGAGCATCCCGGAATGGGTAATACTTGAACCAACAGGAACAACGACAGAACAGGAGGAGAGTCATGGCGGGAACAGCGACTGCAAAACTCGACCTGGGCGGCGGACAGCCCGTGAACATCCATCAGGTCGGCATGGACCGGCCCTGGGCGTGGCTGCGGGCAGGCTGGCGGGATCTGACCCGCACTCCGGCAACCAGCCTGGGTTACGGGGTCATCTGGGTCGTGATCAGCCTCGCCATCGTCGGCGGGCTCTGGGCCGCAGACCAGGGTTCCTGGCTGCTGCCGCTGGTGGCGGGATTTATGCTCATGGGCCCTGTTGTAGCCGTCGGGCTTTATGCCATGAGCCAGGACCTGGAGCAGGGCAAGCAGCCGGCGCTGTTGCCCGCCCTGTTGGCCTGGCGCAGGAATGCGACGCAGATCGCCCTGATGGGCGTGTTGTTGATGGTGTTCCTGCTGGCATGGATCCGGTTCGCCACGCTGCTGTTCGCGCTGTTCTTCGGCACGAGCATCCCCGCCGTCGACGCCACCAAGGTTTACTCGGATCTTCTGCTGTCGGGCTCCGGTGTAGCTCTGGTCGTGGTCGGCACCGCCATTGGGGCGGTACTGGCGTTCACCGCTTTCGCGCTCAGCGTGGTCTCGATCCCGCGGCTGCTGGATCAGCCCCGCGCCAGCGTTCTGGAAGCGGCGATCACCAGCCTCGCCGTGGTGAAGCAGAACCTGCGGCCCATGCTGCTGTGGGGCGCCATCCTCACCGGCGTCACCGTTCTCGGGCTCGCCGCCGGGCTCATCGGGCTGGCGCTGGCCCTGCCGGTGCTTGGGCACGCAAGCTGGCACGCCTACAAGGAACTGGTTTCGGAAGGCTGATTCAGGAGACACCGTGTCATGCCACAGTGGAAATGCAGTATCGCCCCGTCAGCCATGCGCGATGCCCGCGCGTCCCTCGGGCATCTGGCCGAGGACGTCTACCGGGTGGAAGCGGACAGTGAGCAGGAGGCGCTGGAGAAGGTCAAGGCGCAGATCACCGAGCGCCGCCCCATGATGAGCACCCTCCCGGCGGATCTTCTCGATGACTGGCTGATCGCCGAGCGCGACGAGGGGCGGTAATCCGGAGGCTGGCCGGCGCTCCCCGGGAGGGTGCGCCGGCGTGGTGCCGGTTATTGGCCAAGAACGTCATCCCTGCCTGTGTGGGCGATGGCCATGACTTCCTCGATCTTCGGCTCCGGGACGCCCAACTCGCCCAGGGTGTCCCGGAAGTGGCCCATGAAGACGTCGTAGCCCTCCTCGTCCAATCCCTGCCGCCGGGCACGTGCGTGGGCGGTGTGCAGATCCCGACCGTTGTAGCGGTTGGGGCCGCCGAAGGCCATGGCGAGGAAGTCCTTCTGCCGCGCCTTGATCCGTTCCACGTCCAGGCCGTCGAAATAGGGGCTGACGCGCGAATCCGCCAGTACCTTGTCGTAGAACCGGTCCAGGGCCATGCCGATGGCCTCGTCGCCACCCAGATCAGCATGTAATGACATGTTTATCACCTCCTAACAGTCGGCGGGCGGCACGTGCACCGTACCGGGTTCGCCATTGGGTACGCCGAAGAAAGTCGCATAGGCGCGCGTCCCGTTTTCGCTACTGGGGTTGCCCGCGACATGGACGTTGCCCTGGCCGGGGTCAATCCACGCCTGACCGGCTTCGTACGTGCGAGTGACGCACTCATCGGCGTTGATCACCTCAAGTGCGCCTTCCACGATGACCACCACGACCGGGCCGGGGTGGGTGTGCCAGCCGGAGGACCCGTTCGGCTCCCACTCGACCTCGCCGATGATGACGGTGCCGGCATCCCCCAGCTCTGCCAGCACTTCGCCGGGGTTGTCACCGGCCTCGCTGTAGGTGAACCGGAACTTTGTGGCGACCTCATCGGGAAAGTCGGTGTGCCCCGCAAGTATGTTCACGGAGAACCCCTCGGGTTTGTCCGGTTCGGATGCAACGGTGCTTGTTGTGAAACCAGTCAGTCCGACGGCGAGTGCCAACGGCACCGCGAGGCAGCCGAGACCGGGCAGGCGTCGACCGGTGGGTGGCGTGTATTGCTGAATGTTCATCGTCCGCGTCCTCCAGGGTTTTGGTTTCTTCCGGGCCGGTATCCTCCGGCTGCGGCAGGGGCGGGGCCTCGGTGGGAGGCAGGCGCCCGTTTTTCATGCTAGGTCCCCGGGGTTTGCGGTGAATCCGTAGCGATTACGGAGCGGTTTACGGGTCAGGCCGTTTCAGGGCCAGTTCGTCGGCGCGCCGGATCAGCTCCCGCTTCGATGTGACGCCAAGCTTGAGGTAGCTGTTGGCCAGGTGCGTCTCGACGGTGCGTCGCCCGATGAACAGGCGCTCGCCAATCTCCCGGGCCGTGTGTCCCCGGGCGGCCAGCACCGTCACGTCGCGTTCGCGGTCCGTGAGCGTGGTGGGGCCGTGGACCGTGGCGGCGCGCCGGCCCCGGCTGCCGAGGCGGGTGAGCCTGGACAGGGCCGCGTCGTGGCGCCAGACGGCGCCGCAGTCACGAAAGACGTCCGTGGCCAGGGAGAGGGCCTCCACGGCCGCTCCGCGGTCCGTGCATTCCAGCGCGCGGCCCCTGGCGTCCAGCGCAATGCCGCGGAGCAGCGCATAGCCCGCCAAGGCGAGCTCCTTCCCGGCCTTAGCCGCGGCGGTCGCCGCCTGCTGCGGGCGTCCGGCCGCGAGTCCGTCCCAGGCTTGCGTCAGCAGCGCCAGGCCGGGCAGGAGGTCGCCACCCGCTGCGCGCGCAAGCTCGTCGACCCGTGCGGCCGCCCGCGCAGCCGTGGCGGCC
>SLMR01000224.1 GCA_007133445.1 Aquisalimonas sp.
AGCATCGGCGTGTTCGCGGCGGACGGCGTGGACCCGGAGCGCCTGCGCGAACGCCTGCAGCAGGCCGCCGCCGACGGTCAGCACCTGGAGTTCCGCTCCAACCGGGAGCTGCGCCAGCTGTCCCTGGACATCTTCGATCAGACCTTCACCATCACCCAGGTGCTGCGCATCCTGGCCATTCTGGTCGCCGTCACCGGGGTGCTCAGCGCCTTGCTGGCGCTGGCCCTGGAGCGCAGCCGCGAGTTCGCCGTGCTGCGGGCCAACGGCATGACGCCGCGGGAGTTGGGTGTGCTGGTGACCGGCCAGAACGCGCTGGTGGGCCTGCTCAGCGGGCTACTCGCCATTCCCCTGGGGCTGGTGCTGGCGGCGGCGCTAATTCTGGTGATCAACCAGCGCTCCTTCGGCTGGTCCATGGATCTTGCCGTGGACCCGTGGATTCTGCTCCAGGCCGTGGCATTCGCCGTGGCCGCGGCGGTGGCGGCGGGGCTCTATCCGGCCCGGCGCATGGCGCGGACACCCCCCGGGCAGGCCCTGCGGGAGGACTAGTATTTGGGTTACAGGACACCAGGCGTGAGTGAACCACGACAGCCTCTGGCGACCCGTTTGCAGCGCGCGTTCTCCGGGCGGCGCGGTGCCCTGCGCATGCTTGCCGGCACGCTGCTGGTGATCGTGCTGGTGCTCTTGTATCTGGACGAACGCGACCCGGAACCCGAGCCGGAGGAGGCCTTCGACGTGGCAGGCGCCCTGGCCGGGGAAGACGCCGCCGAGGGCTTTGCCCGGGTCACGGGCCCGGAGCCGCTCAGCTTTCCGGAGGATCACCTGCCGCACCCGGACTACCGTCACGAGTGGTGGTATGTCACTGGCAATGTGGAGGATGACGACGGCCGCCACTTCGGTTTCCAGGTCACGCTGTTCCGCTTCAGTCTGACGCCGGACATGCCGGAGCGGACCTCGGAGCTGGCCACCAATCAGTTATGGATGGGGCATTTCGCCATCACCGATACCGAGTCGGGCGAGTTCCACCACCGGGAGCGGTTCGTGCGCGGGGCGGCTGGGCTTGCCGGGAGCGCGGCAAGCCCGTTTCGTGTGTTCGCCGAGGACTGGATCCTGGCCGGCGACGGCGATGACATGATGCCGCTGGAGTTGCGTTTCCCTGCCGACGATCTGGCCCTGACCATGCGCCTGGAGCCGCGCAAGCCGCTGGTCCTCCAGGGCGATGACGGCTACAGCCGCAAGGGGGCGGAGCCCGGCAATGCCTCGCGTTACTACTCCTGGACCCGGCTTGCGGCGGAGGGTCGGCTGGTCATCGGTGACGAGGAGCACGGGGTGTCCGGCGACGCCTGGATGGACCGCGAGTGGGGCACCAGCACCCTCGACGAGGATCAGGTGGGCTGGGACTGGTTCTCCGTGCAGCTGGACGACGGCCGCGACATCATGTTCTACCACCTGCGCCGTGACGACGGCAGTATCGACCCCCGCAGTAAGGGCATGCTGGTGGACGCCGATGGCGACAGCCAGCTGCTGGGGCTGGACGACGTGGACCTGCAGGCCACGCGCCGCTGGCAGAGCCCCCGCGGCAGCGAATACCCGGTGGCCTGGCGGATGCAGCTCCCGGAGGCGGGGCTGGACCTGGAGCTGGAGGCGGTGCTGGACAATCAGGAGCTGGATGGCGTCTTCCGCTACTGGGAGGGTGCCATCCGGGTGCGTGGCCTTGACGGGCCGGACGGGCACGGCTATGCCGAACTCACCGGGTACTGAGGCGGGTCATCCGGCGGGTCGGGCGTTTATGCGGGTCGGGCGTTTATTCAGTGTAGGCGCGCAGTACCGTGGTCCGCAGGTCTTCCAGGATCGCGCGTCGCAGGGCGGGCGAACGCCGCCGCAGCGGCATCAGCATCGCTTCCATGAGCGCCATCAGGGTTTCGCTGCTGGTTTCCGGGTCCGCCATCGGACGCAGCCTGTCAGCGCTGTCCAGTGGCTGCAGGGCGGTCTGCAGTGGTCGCCGGATGGACTCCTCCAGCCCTTCCAGGTGTTCGCGGAAGCAACGGCTCATGGTCTCGTTGTAGGGCTCCTGCCAGTACCCGGCGATGCCTTCGGCAACCGCGTCGGATTCACTCAGCGCGGCCACCCCGTGGAAAAAACAGTCCAGGCGTTCCCGCGGCGTGGTGGCGTGCTCCATGGGCGTAATGATGTGTTCCCGGAAGAGGTCGCTGAGCGTAACCAGGCACTCCTTGAACAGGGCTTCCTTGCCTTCGAAGTGCCAGTACAGGGCGCCCTTGCTCAGCCCGACTGCGCGGGCAATGGTATCGATGGAGACGCCGTCGTACCCGTGGCGCCCGAACAGGCGGAAAGCCGCCTCACGAACGGATTCCCGAGTATGTTGACGGGGCCGGTCATCGGCGGAATCGCCGGAACCGGTCAGGGCCAGACGTCCTGTCATGTCTTCATCCTTCATTCCCATGTGATAACCCTCACGGCCTCGTGGCCAGCGCAATTGAGTGTTGGATAACAGCGTGATCGGGGCGCTTGGTTACAGTGTAATTGAGTGTGTGATAAATAGAAGATTATACCTGTCGGAAATGACAGGTAAAAGCGTTAAATCATGAACTGAGTCACAGTTTTGGCTGGCCTGTATCAGCCTGCGGTGACGTCCGTCTGATTGAAGTAGCGGGCCAGATGTTCCTCGAAGCTGAGCGTGTCGGCACGTTCGATGGCCGCCTGCTCGGCCAGGGAGGTGTCCGCGGCTTCCCGGAAGCGCTCACGGACCTCGGCGGACAGCGGGTGGGCCTTGAACGCCTGCTCGTGACGCCGGGACTGGCGCATGGCGAATTCAATGAAGTTCTCGCCCGCCGAGCGCATGCTCGCGAGGACCCGGGCCGACGGGGTGCGCTCGCTGTCGCGGATGCTCTCCCGGTACAGGCGTACGGCATCACCGTAGGGCGTGTCCTCCCGCGTCTGATCCAGCAGTTCGGCAATACATTCCAGATCGCCACAGATGGCGGCGGCCCAGTCCCGAAGCCGCACCTGTCGGCCGCTATCGTCCAGCACCAGGTCCGGGTCGCGCCCGTAGCGGGCCACCTGCCCCTGATTGTGGTTGATGCTGCACTGCTCACGGGCAGAGATCGGGGGGCTGTCCTCCAGCAGGCAGTACACCAGCAGTGCCTCGAGAAAATGCAGCTGACTGGGCTCGACCCCCACGGGAGAGAATGGGTCCAGATCCAGGGCGCGGATCTCGATGTACTCCACCCCGGCGCGATGGAGGGCCCGGGAGGGCCGCTCGCCGGACCTGGCCACCGCCTTGGGGCGCACGAAGCTGTAGTACTCGTTCTCGATCTGCAGGGTGTTGCAGTTGAGCTGGCGCCACTCGCCGTCGACGCGGTCGCCGATGCGCGCCCATTCCGGGTCTTCGGTGAAGATGGCGCGCTCCAGGCTGCACACGTAGGCGTCCAGGTCGTTGAACGAGATGTTCAGCGCCGCCTGGGCGTTGTTCTTGTAGCCGATGTCGCTCATGCGCAGCGACGTGCCGTAAGGCTCGTAGAAGGTGTAGGCGTCGAACTCCTGGAAGTCGATGTTCTCGCCGCCGGTGAACGACTTGCAGACCGCCGGCGATGCGCCGAACAGGAAGGGCACCAGCCAGCCGTAGCGCTGGAAATTGCGGATCAGGCGGAAGTAGGCATCGGACACGAACGCCGTGCGTGGCCGCGTGTCGCCCTCCTGGTCCTGCAGGACCTCCCAGAAGGCGTCACTGAACGAGTAGTTGAAGTGGATGCCGGAGATGGCCTGCATGGCACGCCCGTAGCGCCAGTCCAGACCACGGCGGTAGACGTGTTTCATCCAGCCCACGTTGGACTCGCCGTACCAGGCGATCGGGATGGTGCGCTCGCCGCCGACGATGCAGGGCATGCTGGTGGCCCAGAGCAGTTCGTCACCGATGTTCTGGTAGGCGAACGTGTGCACGTCCTCGAGGAAGTCCAGCACTGTGCTGATCTCGTACTCCGGCGGGGTGACGAACTCGAGCAGGGCCTCGGAGTAGTCCGTGGTGATCCACGGGTGGGTGAGGCTGGAGCCGAGAGCGGCGGGGTGCGGTGTCTGCGCAATGTGCCCGTCGCGATCCACGCGCAGGCTCTCCTTCTCCAGCCCCTTCAGGCTGCCGCGGAGGAGCCCGCGCTGGTTTGTGTTCAGCAGCGCTGCCAGCCGTTTTTCAGCGTTCCGGACCATGCAACTCTCACTCGCCCCATCTGCGCGAAACGCGATTGTGCATTCACCGGCGCGGAAATGGAATGACGGCCGGCCCCCTGGGTGGAGGCCGGCGCCGACAGGCGAGTTCAGGCCTCGGTGCTGAGCACGATCTTGCCGGTGTGCTCGCCGGACTCCATGCGCTCGTGAGCTTCGCGCGCCTGGTTGAAGGGCAGTACCGTGTCCACGACCGGCTTGAGTCGGCCTTCGGCAATGAAGGGAGCGAGGCGGTTGCTGAAGATCTGCGCCAGCCCGATGCGACGCTCCACCGGCAGGGAGCGCATGGTCATGGCCCGCAGGGTGAGTCGCCGGAACAGGAGTTGCCCCATGTCCAGCTGGTCTTCCCGCCCGGCCATCAGGCCCACGACCACCTGAATCCCCTCCGGCCGCAGGCAGTCCATGTTCTCGCGCAGGTGGCCGTTGCCCCCGAGC
>SLMR01000170.1 GCA_007133445.1 Aquisalimonas sp.
GGCGGCGGCCAGCAGCGGGCGTTCCGTGTCCACGCCCAGCACCTGCCACCAGGCCCGGCGGCGATGGCCGGAAAGCGGCTCCAGGGCGCCGGCGCTGGCCAGGGCGTTGAGATCGCGCTGGCCCAGGCCGGCGTGGCGGGCCAGGGCATCGACGCTGTCGGGGGCAGTTTCCCCGCGGACGACGATGATCCGCTCCGCGCCCTCCCGTGAGAGCCCCTTGACCATGCGCAGCCCCAGCCGCAACGCCGGTGTTGCTGCCGTCGGCTCCAGCGTGCAGTCCCACTGGCTGGCGGTGACATCCACCGGGCGCACGTCCACGCCGTGCTCCCGGGCATCCCGGACCAGCTGCGCGGGTGCGTAGAAGCCCATGGGCTGGCTGTTCAGCAGGGCGCATGTGAATGCCGCCGGGTAGTGGCACTTGAGCCAGGCGGAGACGCATACCAGCAAGGCGAAGCTGGCGGCGTGGGATTCCGGGAAGCCGTATTCGCCGAAGCCCTGGATCTGGCGGAAGATGCGGGCCGCGAACTCGGCACTGTAGCCGTTGGCACGCATGCCGTCGTGCAGGCGCTGCTCGAAGTGGCCGAGATCACCGCGCCTGCGCCAGGCCGCCATGGAACGGCGTAGCTGATCCGCCTCGTCCGGGCTGAAGCCGGCGGCCACCTCGGCCAGCTTCATCACCTGCTCCTGGAAGATGGGAACGCCCAGGGTGCGCTCCAGTACCTCCCGCACGGCAGTGCTGGGGTACTCTACCGCCTCTTCCCCGGCGCGGCGGCGCAGGTAGGGGTGCACCATGTCCCCCTGGATGGGCCCCGGGCGCACGATGGCGACTTCGATCACCAGGTCGTAGTAGCAGGCCGGTCGCATGCGCGGCAGCATGGCCATCTGCGCGCGGGATTCCACCTGGAACACGCCCAGGGAATCCCCTTTCTGCAGCATGGCGTAGACGGCCGGGTCGTCCCGGGGGATGTCCGCCATGGTCCGCGTCTCGCCATGGTGCTCGCGCAGCAGTGCCAGGGCACGACGGATGGCCGAGAGCATCCCCAGGGAGAGCACGTCCACCTTGAGCAGGCCCAGGGACTCGAGGTCGTCCTTGTCCCACTGGATGATGGTGCGCTCCTTCATGGCGGCATTCTCCGTCGGCACCAGTTCCGCCAGCGGCCCCCGGGAGATAACGAAACCGCCCACGTGCTGGGACAGGTGGCGGGGGAAGCCGAGGAGTTCCCGGGTCAGGACCAGGACGCGGTGGATGACCGGGTTCTCCGGGTCGAAGCCCGCCTCGCGAACCCGCTCGGGATCAACCCTGTTGCCGTCCCACCACTGCATGGCGCCGGTGAGCTGGTCGGTCTGGTGCCGCTCCATGCCCAGGGCGCGGCCCACGTCCCGCAGGGCGCTGCGGGGGCGGTAGCTGATGACGGTGGCGGCCAGGGCGGCGCGGTGGCGCCCGTAGCGGCCGTAGATGTACTGGATCACCTCCTCGCGGCGTTCATGCTCGAAGTCCACGTCGATGTCCGGCGGCTCGCCGCGGTCCCGGGAGATGAAGCGCTCGAACAGCAGCTGCGAGGTGCTGGGGTCCACCTCGGTGATGCCCAGGGCGTAGCACACCGCCGAATTGGCCGCCGAGCCCCGGCCCTGACAGAGAATGCCGCGGCCCCGGGCGAAGGCGACGATGTCATGCACGGTAAGAAAGTACGCCTCGTAGTTGAGCTCCCGGATCAGTGCCAGCTCCCGTTCCAGCTGCGCCTGGACTGCCTCCGGCGTGCCCCCCGGCCAGCGCCGTGCAGCCCCGTCGCGCACCAGCAGGTGCAGGCGTTGTGTGGGCGTGGTGCCGTCCGGGACCAGCTCCTGCGGGTACTCGTAGCGCAGTTCGCCCAGGGAGAAATGGCAGCGGTCGGCAATGGCCACGGTCTCGTCCAGCAACGCTCGGGGATACAGCTGCCGCAGCCGGCGGATGGGGCGCAAATGGCGTTCGCCGTTAGGGAGCAGGGCGTAGCCCAGTTCGTGTACTGGCCGGTTGTGGCGGATGGCGGTGAGGGTGTCCTGCAG
Organism: Aquisalimonas sp.; assembly: GCA_007133445.1. Next base: position 2,044 of record SLMR01000170.1, read on the forward strand.
GGCGCGCCGGCCGCGGCGGTGCATGTGGACATCGCCGGCGGCCACCAGTGGCAGGCCGTGGGCGGCGCCGAGCGCCTCCAGCTCGGCCAGCCTGGCGGCATCGTCCGGGCCGCACAGCAGTTCCACGGCGATCCACCCCCGTCCGCGGAAATGGGCGCCGAACCAGGCGGCCTGTTCCGGATCGGCGGGCGTTCCCGGGAGCAGCAGGGCCAGGCAGTCCGGCACCGCCCGTTCCAGGTCATGGCGGTGCAGGCGGTAGGCGCCCTTGGCGGCGTTGTGCCGGCCCAGGCTGATGAGAGCCGCCATCTGCCCGTAGGCACGCCGGCAGGGGGCCAGCAGCACCAGCGCCGGGCCATCGTTCAGGCGGATCTCGGTGCCGACGAGCAGGTGCAGCCCGTGCGCTCGAGCGGCCTGGTGCGCCCGCACGGCGCCGGCCACGGAGCACTCGTCGGTAACTGCCAAGGCCCGGTAGCCGAGACCGGCCGCCCGCTCCATCAGCTCCTCGGGATGCGAGGCGCCGCGCAGAAAGGTGAAGTTGGTGATGCAGTGGAGTTCCGCATAAGGCATGAAAATACTGTATATATATCCTCTATATTGTGCGAGGTTTCCCTGCCGCATGCGATCTTGCATCGGTCTTGGCCAAGGGCCAGTCAGCTACTCTGCATCGGAACCGTCCGGTCATCGTTTCCAGAAAAAGATCTATTTGTCAGTGTTTTGCCAATTGTAAGACGGTTGTAAGGTTGCCTCCGGTACATTCGGCCGTGCGGGTCGGGTTGCGTATGCCAATGCTCCCGGCCATTTAACGAATAAAACTGGAGGGCAACGCTATGGAAGCGAAACAGGGGAGCCGGGGACAACTGGCTGTGTGGACGATCCCGATGCTGGTGATCGGGTTGACTGGCTGTATCGGTGGAAGCGGGGGGAGCAGTAGCGGTAACGGCGACAACGGTTCCAGCGACTCGGGGGACAGTCTGCCCCTGCTGTCGGGGCTGAACAGTGATGCGGACAATCACGATCTGCTGTTCTTCACCGCGCCGGTGGACGGCGCGGAGGGCTTATATGTCGTCGACCCCGAATACCCCGCGGATCCTGCCATGGAAGTCGATACCGACTTCGAGGATCCGGTGGAGATCAATCACGACCGCAACTACTTCCCCATTCACAAGGCGTCCTGGGACGAGGACTCGAACACATTCAGCGACTTCCGTGTTGACCGCGTCCTGTACGGTGACCGCGTACCTCAGAGCTTTGGCATGCGATCCGTCAGCACCGGGTCGGATATTTCCGGAATTCCGAATCACCAGGAGGTGACGTCCAAGGACTGGATGCCGCTTGAGCTGAACGTGTTGTTCCTTTACGCCCTGGAGGAGGCGGACGAGACCGCCGTGGTGTACGGCACGGAGGATGACTACGGTCAGTTCCTGCTCGGTGACGGTGACGGTACCGACCCGTTGGACATCGACTCCGATCTTGTGCCGGTGGCACCGGTCTGGGATCCGGAGACCGGTGCAGGCCAGGGGTGGCTGGTGGTGGATACCGCAAACGATAACCGCCTCAAGAAGACCGACATGAACTTCGACACCGGGCCGGGCTCGGTACGGGATACCGATGACAACCCAGTCGACGGGCTCTACGGTGATGACAACTATGACCCACCCAACGTCTGGTTTTCGGTCTCGGCGCTGGGCTCCGTGCTCGCGGATGGCTCCCAGTTCCTCACGCTTCGCTTCGAGGATCCGGACAGTAGCGACACGCCAGCCGCCGAGCTCTGGCACTACGAGCCTCCTGGTGCTACTGGCGGCGGAGGTACCATGACGCGCGTGGAGAACGGTGACGGTGACGCGCTGGAGTTCGACGAGGCGTTGATGCCTCCGGGTGCCGTGCTCCTCCCGCCGGCAAACCGCATCACCACCGATGGCGAGGCTCTGTACTTCGCTGTAGACGACGGAACACTGATCGGTGGGGGCGAAGCAACGCTCTATCGCGTTGATGCTGATGGTTGGACCGTACTGGACACCGAGGAAGATGTCGGTGATTTCGTGCTCACCTCGTCCGGGCGGGTCGCCTGGAGCGCCAATGACAAGGTCATCAGTGTCGATGCAGAAGGCGGCGACCGGGAGGTTCTCGACACCACCGACAGCCTGTATGGCCAGGATGTGAGCAGCCCCGTCCGCGGGGTGCGTGACGGCTGGATCTTCTACAACCGTGACGAGGGCATGACCGGAGAAACCCACGTGGCCGTGGCGGCGCAGATCGACGGGTCCGAGAACATCGAACTCTATGATGCCCAGTGGGTCGGGGCGTCCACCAGCGGCCACGGCCAGGCCGGGAACCAGCTCGACGCCCTGGAGCTGAGCGAGGTGGTGATGCAGCAGGAGGGCGACCAGGGTGAGCGATTGGCCGCTGTCAGTGCCGAAGACCCTGGCGCAGGCAAGGTCGTGCTGGGGGACCTGCCAACGGGTGCCCATGAGGCCACCATGTTCGGTATTGCGCCGGGGCCGCACCGTCTGTTGCAGACCGCGTACGGCGAGTCGCCCACCTCCTACGAGGTGATTTA
>SLMR01000162.1 GCA_007133445.1 Aquisalimonas sp.
AGCGACTGTGCGGAGGTAACAACATGAAATACGGAGTGATTGGAGCGGCGACTGCGGCGGCACTCGGGCTTGCGACAGCGAGCGCCCATGCGGGCGACGCCTCCGAGTGCCGTGACGTTGGTTTCGCCAACGTGAACTGGACCGGGGTGACGGTGAAGACGGAAACCGTCGCCTGGATGCTCGAGGAGCTGGGCTACGAGACGGACGTGACCACGGCGTCCGTGCCCATTTCCTTTCAGGCCGTCGCAAGCGGGGAACGGGACGCGTTCCTGGGCCTGTGGCTACCAACTCAGCGCAGCATGATCGAGCCTCATTTCGAGAGTGGTGACCTGGAAAAGGTGGTCGCCAACCTGGAAGGGGCCAAGTACACCCTGGCCGTGCCGCAATACGTCTACGACGCCGGGGTCACCCACTTCGAGGATCTCAACGAGCACGCCGACCGCTTTGACAGCCGCTTCTACGGCATCGAGGCCGGCAACGACGGCAACGAGATGATTCTCGACATGATCGACGATGATGCCTACAACCTCGGTGACTGGGATCTGATGGAATCCTCCGAAGCGGGCATGCTCACCGAGGTCGATCGGGCCATCAATCGCGACGAATGGATCGTGTACCTGGGCTGGGCACCCCACCCCATGAACACGAACTTTGACATGGCCTACCTCCATGGCGGTGAGGACTACTTCGGCCCTGACCAGGGCGGCGCGACCGTCTACACCCTCGCCACCACCGGGTATAAGGACGATTGCCCGAACGTCGGGCGTCTGTTGGAGCAGTTCACGGTGAGCGTCGAGGAGCAGAGCATCGGTCAGTCCTACGTGACCGATGACGACATGGACTACGCTGAGGCCGGTCGTGCCCTGATCCAGGACAAGCCGGAACTGCTGGAGCGTTGGCTGGACGGGGTGACCACCCTTGACGGCGAGCGCGATGCCGAGCCCGTGATTCGGGAGGCGCTGGATCTCTGATCCATCGTTGCATCATCGTTCGTAGCCCGAGCCCGGCCTTGCGCCGGGCTTTGTTTTCCGGGGCTGCCGCTCTATGCTCTCCGGCATGGAAAAGATTCTGGTTCTTGGAGGCATCCGCTCCGGTAAGAGCGCGCTGGCGGAGCGGTTGGTGGCACTGGCCGACCCGGTCTGTTATGTGGCGACGGCGTCGGCTTGCGACGAGGAAATGGGCGAACGGATTCGCCAGCACCGGGAGCGCCGTCCGCACGACTGGCTGCTGGTGGAAGAGCCGTTGGCCCTGGGGAAGGCGATCCGCAGGCAGGCCAGCGCGGCCCCGACGCTACTGATCGACTGCATGAGCCTGTGGCTGGGCCAGCTGCTGGGCACCGGCGACGAGGGTGTGTTCGCCCGTGAACGCGAGGCCTACCTGGACGCCCTGGGCGCGTATCCCGGCCGAGTGGTGATCGTCAGCAACGAAGTGGGTCTGGGCATCATCGGCATGGACCCTCTCACCCGCCGTTTCGCCGATGAGCTGGGCTGGCTCAATCAGGACCTGGCCGAACGCTGCGATACCGTCGTGCTCACCGTGGCCGGCCTGCCCCATGTGCTCAAGGGTACGTTGCCGGCAGCGGTGTAGCGGCCCCGGGGCAATTTCCCGGTGCATCAAGATGCACCCTACGGCGGGCTCGATTGACCGCCGGGTTATCGCCCTCGTAGGTGCATCTTGATGCACCGACGGACAACCTACCGACCCCCCAATCTCACGATCCCACCGCACTACCCATCCACGTCGCCGCGCCCAGCAGCACCGCCGCCTCCACCACCTCCAGCAGCGCTCCGGCCGTATCGCCGGTAAACCCGCCAAGGATGCGCCGCATGAGCCGAACGGCCAGCGCGAAAACGGCCGCCGCCGTAATCAGCAGGACAACGCCTGCCAAGCCCCCCACGGCCAGCGTCAATATCCCGCTTCCCGCGGCAGTGACGGCCAGTGACCGGCGGGCCAGGTGGTGGGCCCCCGGTTCGCCGAGCCCCCCGGGTCGCACATAGGCAAGCGTGGGGAACAGCAGGGCACAGGCCGTGCGGGCCAGCAGTGGCGCCGCCAGCAACCCGGCCCAGCCGTGCGGAACCTCCAGCAGCGCGGAGACCGCCGCCACCTTGGCCAGAAGCACCAGCACCACCACCACCACACCGGCCGGGCCGCAGGTGGGATCCTTCATGATGGCCAGGGTCCGTTCCCGGTCGCCGTGACCGCCCAGCCAGGCGTCCGCGGTATCCGCCAGACCGTCCAGATGGAGCGCCCCGGTCACGGCCGCGAGCAGCGCCACGATGATCACCGCCGCGGGGAGTGGCGGCAGTCCGAGCCACGTGGCGGCTGCGCCCAGGAGCGCCAGCACGCTGCCGAGACCCAGACCCACAACGGGATAGGCGGCGATCGCCGTGCCCTGGTCGCGGGCATCCAGATCCGGTGGCAGTCGCACCGGGATCCGCGTCAGGAATGCGATGGCCAGCAGCAGGCCGCGCCCCATCACCCCTGGGCTCCGTGGGCGATCAGGCAGCTGAGCAGGCCGTGTTCGGTATAGTCCATGCGGATGCGGCTGCGGCAGGCGTAGGGCACGTTGAGGCCGGCCATCAGCCGTGTCGGCGGGACGTCCAGCACGCAGGCCACGATCATGCGGATCACCCCGCCGTGGGCCACCACCAGCACATGCTGGCCGCGCACCGCCTCCCGCCAGCGTTGCCAGCCCGTCTCCACCCGGGTATGGAACGCGCTCAGCGGTTCGCCCCCGGGCGGGGGGTAGCGGTCACCGTCGGACCAGAACGCCGCCAGGCGGTCGCCGTCCCGGGCCAGGATCTCCTCGGTTTTCATGCCTTCCCACTCGCCGAAGGAGATCTCCTTGAAGGCGGGCTCCACGTGCAGCGGAATCTCCCGCTCGCGGGCGATGGCCTCGGCGAAGGTGCGACAGCGCAGCAGTGGTGAGGTGATCACGGCCTCCCAGCCGGCGTCCCGTTCCACGGCGGCCCGCATCTGCTGCCACCCGGTGCGGCTCAGCGGGTCGTCCATGTGGCCGCGGTAGCGCTGGCCGCCTTGGGGCAGGCCATGGCGCAACAGGTCCACCCAGGTGGAGCGTGGGTCAGTGTCCGCCATCGCTGACACCCGAGTCCTCGAAGGTGGCCATGTCCCGCTGGATGGCACAAGCGGAGCGTAGCAACGGCAGCGCCACGGCAGCGCCGCTGCCTTCCCCCAGGCGCATGTCCAGATCGAGCAGGGGGCGAGCGTCCATGGCACCCAGGACGTTGTCGTGCCCCGCTTCCCGGCTGCGGTGGGCGAAATGGAGCCAGTCCACCACCTGTGGCGTATGTCGTACCGCCACCAGGGCCGCCACCGAGACGATGAAGCCGTCCACCAGCACCGGCAGACCGCGGTCGGCGGCCCCGCGGATGGCGCCGGCGATGGCGGCAATCTCCAGACCGCCCAGGGAGGCGAGCACCGACAGCGGCGTTCGATCACCCGTGTGGCGTGCCAGCCCGGCGGCCACGGCATCGCGCTTGCGTACGAGGCCCGCATCGTCAACGCCGGTGCCGCGCCCGACCAGCACGCCGGGCGGCATGTCCAGCAGCGCGCAGGCCACTGCGGCGGCGCTGGTGGTGTTGCCGATCCCCATGTCACCGGCGATGAACAATTCGGCGCCCCCTTCCGCCGCGCGCGCAGCCGCGGCATCGCCCACCATCAGGGCGGCGTCGCGCTGGTCCGGCGTCATGGCCGGCTCCCGGGCCAGGTTGGCGGTGCCCGGCGCCACCGTGGCGTCGAGAACCCCGTCCATGGCCGGCAACGGCGAGACAGTGCCCACGTTGACGACGTCCAGAGCGGCGCCGAACTCCCGGCAGAGCACGCTGATGGCGGCGCCACCGCTGGCGAAGTTGCGCACCATCTGGCCGGTCACCTCCTGGGGGAACGCGGAGACGCCCTCGGCGCAGACGCCGTGGTCGGCGGCGAACACCGTCACCACCACCCGGTCCACCGCCGGCGTGGCGGTGGCCTGCTGACCGGCGAGCCGGATCGCAGCCTCTTCCAGCCGGCCCAGCGAGCCCGGCGGTTTCGTGAGGCGCAACTGGTGTGCCCGTGCGGCCTCGGCCGCGGCCTCGTCAGGGGTAGGGATGGTGCCTTCCCAGGGGTGCGCTGTGGTCATGCGTGCATTCCCTTCGCCAAGCGGGTGCTCGATGGTCGGTGCGGCCGCTGCAGGTGTCAAGCCGGGTTCGGGAAACCCGCCCGAGGGCGTAGACTACCGCCTTTTCACCAACTTGCGTGATTGCCTCCGCCATGTTCGCCGCTCTGGTCTGTCTCTCTGCCGTGCTGCTGGATGCCCTACTGGGCGAGCCCCGGCGCGGGCATCCTTTGATCGCCTTCGGCAGCCTGGCGACCCGGATCGAGCGCTGTCTCAACCCCGACGGTCGCGGTGGTGTCGGTGCCGGCATGGTGGCCACGTTGTTGCTGGCGGGGCCCGCGGTTGCCCTGGGCGTGCTGCTGGTGAGCGCGCTCCCCCCGTGGCTGTTGTTGCCGTTGGAAGCGGTCGTGCTGTATCTGGCGCTGGGGCTGCGCAGCCTTGCCGACCATGCCCGCGCCGTGGCCGTGCCGCTGGCGGCC